>JBHEMF010000120.1:0-5543 GCA_046352665.1 Thermoplasmatota archaeon | reverse complement strand
ACGTACTTCTGGATCCCGATCGTCGGGCCTCTGATCGGGGGCGCGTTAGCTGCCCCGCTCTACAACTTCGGGATCCGGGACATCCTCTGGGCCCGACGCCACGCGGGCGAGGAGCACGAGCCCGGCGAGGCCGGCGAGCCAGCAAGGGAAGCCCGTGCCTGACCAGGGCGCCCAGCCGCCGTCGCCCCTCGTCCCCGGCCGCACGTACGTCGTGGGCAAAGGCGACGTCCACCGCATCGCCAACATCGGCAAGGAGCCTCTCGTGATCGTGGAGCTGCAGCTTGGCCACTGCAAGGAAGAGGACATCGAGCGGCTGGCGGACGACTACAGGCGCGTCTAGGCCAGCTGCACGCGAATCACTTCCGAGGTCGGGCCGTAGGGCTCGCCACGGTCGCCGGCAATCACGTAGAGCGCCCCGGCAACTTCGACGCCTGGAACGCTGGACACAGGGTCGGGGAGGCGCTGGCCGGTCTCGGTCAACGTACCTGTGACGACGTCGAAGCGGAGGACCGAGTCCAATCTTGTCTCGTCGCCACCGATTCCACCCGCCAAGTACACCTGACCCCCGTGTGCGATGGCCGCGCCATGCGACCTTGCCGAAGGGAGATGAGCCGAAAGGGTGGTCACGCTTGTCGTGAGCGGGTCGAACGAAAGGATGGAGTCGAACCACCGCGCGCCATGCGCCGTGCCGCCGAAGATGTAGACGCGGCCACCGGACCAGACCGCGGAGGCGCCATCCATGCCGAACGGAAGGTGGCCGACCGGCACCGCAAGTCCAGTGGCAGGGTCGAACCGCAGGATGGCGTCGGAATCGTGGACGCCGCCGAACAGGAAGCCGACCGACCCTGTCCACGCCGCCGCCATCCCGGAGTTCGCCGTGGGCAAGTGGGTCGCAAGGACCTGCAAGCTGCCGGTCGCGGGATTGAAGCGTGCGATGGTATCGACGTCGTTTGCGCCGTTGTAGCCGCCGAAGACGTAGGCGTAACGGCCGTCCCAGATAGCGGCGGGATCGACGACGGCCTGTGGCAGACGCGCGACGTAGGTGGTCGCGGAATTCCCAGGTTCTAGGCGCACGATCTCGTCGAGCGGGCCGTATTCGTAGCCGCCGAAGACGAGCGCTGCCGACCCGTCCGAGACTGCCGCGGCACCATACCTTGGGTCCATGCCGCTGTCGATGACCTCGACTCCATTTTGGTACATTCCCGGCGTCTGTCGCTTCGAGGGGTCTTGCCTTGGTCGCGATTGGTTCTCGAACGGAACGAGGCAGCCCGCGAGCAGGATAGCGGCCAGGGCGCATGCCCACCAAGCACCGCGCATGCGACTCGAAGTCCTAGCGGCTAGAACTACCTTGCCCAGCGCCGCGTCAATATCGCCATCCGTATCCGCGCCGCGTTGCCGAAGAACCCCACCACGTCCCGCGTCCGCAGCTTCGACGCGCCGTGCACGCGCTCCGTAAAAGTGATGGGCACCTCGACCACGCGGAACCGTTTCCGGTACGCGTACGACAGGAACGTGAGGAGGAACTGGTAGCCTTTGTCATGGAACGTCTCCCATGGCATGGCGTCCACGACGTCGCGGGTGAAGGCGCGGAAGCCGCTCGTGTTGTCGTGGACGCGGTAGTTCCCCGCGAGCATGCGGGCAAGCGTGTTCGCGCCACGGCTGATCACGCGGCGCCGGCGGGGCCAGTTCCGGATGGCGCCACCTTTCACGTATCGGGAGCCGATGGCGACCTGCGCCCCTGCCCCGACGGCGGCGAGGAGGGCGGGGATGGCGGCGGCGTCGTGCGAGAGGTCGGCGTCCATGGAGACATAGACGTCGGGGTCGATCTTCTCGCGGATCGCGGCGACCGTGGCGCGGTAGGCCGCACCGTAGCCGCGCTTGCCTTGGCCGGGTTCGAGGAGGAGCCGCCCGGGGTACTCCCGCGCGAGGTCTTCGGCGAGCTTGCCTGTCCCGTCCGGCGAGTTGTCGTCGGCCACGACCATGATGAGGCCTGGGATGCCGAGTCCGAGGACGCCTTCCACGAGTGGGCGAATGTTGTCGCGTTCGTTGTACGTGAGCGAGAACACGACGACACGCTGCGACGGCATGTCAAGTCCTCCGCGCTGCCTTCAGGCACGCCGCGATCCCGTCGTGCAGCGACGTCGTCGCTTTCCATCCCAACTCGCGGGCCGCCTTGGCCGGGTCCGCGCGCACGACGTCCTCAGGCTTCCGGCCGGCCGTCGGTGCCGGAGGTTCGAGCCCCGCAAGGGAGCATGCGGTTGCGACGATCTCGGCCACCGAATGGCCCTGGCCCGATGCGAGGTTGTACGTCTGCCCTGCGGCGCGAGGCTCGCGCAAGGCGCGCGCAAGCAGGTCGGCCGCGTCCACGACGTAGGTGAAGTCGCGCACGGGCCGCGGGTCCCGTACCTGCGGGACCTCGCCCGCGGCGGCTTGGGCCACGATGGAGCCCACGACGTAGTCCGGGCTCTGCCGCGGCCCATACAGGTTGAAGATGCGGACGACGGTCCAACGGAGCCCACGCGTCGCAGATCTCTGTCGCAGGACGGTCTCGGCCATGAGCTTCGTCGCAGCATACCAGGACGTCGGCTCGACGCGCGCGTCCTCGCCCAGCGGCTCTGGCGACGGCGCATAGACGTGCGCCGTGCTCGCCAAGGCAAAGCGCGCTCCGGTGGGACAAGCCTCCAGGACGTTCAGCGTGGCCGCCACGTTGGCCTGGAGTGCCGCCTGCGGATCCTGGCCAGCGCGTTGCGGGTTGGCCTGCGCAGCAAGGTGGAGAACGGCTCCGGTGTCGGCGGGCAGCCTCAGGCCGGGCTGGAGGAGGTCGGCCTCCACGACGTCGCAGCCGGCAAGTTCCGGCGCAGTGTGTCCCGGCTGGACGAGTGCCGTCACGGGGCCATGCCGGAGCAACGCGGCCACAGCGTGGCGCCCCACGAAGCCGGACGCCCCCGTGACCACGGTCTGCACAGGCGCGCCAGGAACCTGAGATTTATAGCCCTGGACCATGGCCGGCCCGTGGAGAAGCGCGCCCTCATCACGGGCATCACAGGCCAGGACGGCTCGTACCTGGCTGAGCTCCTCCTGCGCAAAGGGTACGAGGTCTTCGGACTCGCGCGCCGGCTGTCGGTCCCGAATTTCAACAACATCACGGCGATCCGCGACCGCATCACCATCCTCGAGGGCGACCTCGCCGACGGCCCCAGCCTGCACCGCGCCGTGGTCGAGAGCAGCCCCACCGAGGTCTACAACCTGGCGGCCCAGAGCTTCGTGCACACGAGTTTCCGCCAGCCCATCGTCACGGCCGACCTCACGGGTGTTGCCGTCTTCCGACTCCTCGAGACCGTCCGGTCGCACGCCCCCCACGCCCGCTTCTACCAAGCCTCCAGCTCCGAGATGTTCGGCAAGGTGAAGGCCGACCCGCAGAACGAGGAGACACCGTTCCACCCGCGCAGCCCGTACGGTGTCGCCAAGGTCATGGGCTACTACGCTGCCGTGAACTACCGCGAGTCGTACGGCCTGCACGCCTCCAATGGCATTCTGTTCAACCACGAGTCGCCACGCCGCGGCGCCGAATTCGTGACGCGCAAGATCTCGCTCGGCGTCGCCCGCATCGCCGCGGGCCTGCAGAAGGACCTCGTGATGGGCAACCTCGACGCCGTCCGCGACTGGGGCTACGCGCCCGAATACATGGAAGGCGTCTGGTCCATGCTGCAGCAGAAGGAGCCCGGCGACTACGTCCAGGCCACGGGTGTGAGCTACTCCGTGCGCGACTTCCTGCGCTTCGCCTTCCAGGCCGCCGGCATCGACGACTGGGAGCAGCACGTCCGCGTCGATCCCAAGTTCGAACGCCCCGCCGAAGTCGTCCTCCTGCGCGGCGATGCCTCGAAGGCCAAGGCCAAGTTCGGCTGGAAGGCCACGACGCACGCTCCGGAATTGGCGAAGATCATGGTGCGGGCCGACATGGCAGCACTGGCTGCGTTGGAAGGGCGGCGCGACGCTGCCTCCATCCGTACCTAGCCGCTCGGTGTGCCCGCGCCGGACGGAGATGCCCCGGGTCTCGTCCGATCGGACGGGCGTAGCGCGCACGCCACCATCCAGCCGAGGCCCACCGCGCGCGCGACGGCAAATGCCGCAGTCCACGCCAGGAAGGCTGCGTCGGTCGGCGCATGGAAGTGTTCGTAGAGGTAGTGGTGGACCACGAGGTCCGCCGCGAAAAACAAGGCCAGGGGCGGCCACGGCAGCCTGACAAGGGCCAGCAGGGGCAGGAGCCAGATCGCGTATTGGAGGCTGTACACCTTGTTGCCCATCATGGCCGCCGCGAGCACCGCCAAGGCGGCAGGCAGGAATCCGATGGCTCCAGACCACACGCGCCGAATGGCCACGACAACGACTGCAAGGACGCCCGCTGCGCCTAAGAGATTGGCAACCCAGGACGGGGCTTCACTGATCCTTTCCAGCACGAAGACCAGGCTCTCCTCGGTCGGCGTCCGTCCAAGATGGAAAGCGTAGGCTTCGATGACGCCGCGGGGGGCAACGAAAAGGTATGGCAGGTGCGGAAGAAGAGCACCAGCCGTGGCGGCCAGTGCGAACAGGCGAGTGCGCGGGCCGAAGCGGCGCTCGGACCGCAACAAATCGGTGAACACGACGAGCCCAAAGAGGGCAGGATACCATTTGGCCGCCACGGCCAAGCCCAGCAAAGCCCCGGCCCATCCCTCGCGTTTCCTGGAATGCATCCATAGGCCGGCGGTCGCCAAGAGCACCGGCAGCAGGTCCCAATTATGGGCGGCATAGAGCCAGAGCGGCGGGCCCAACGCCCAGATCCAGGTACGTGGCGAACCGTCCAAGGCAACGTAGACCACCCACGTCATCGCCAACGCGAGGATGGCCATGACGAGCGTGTTGAGAAGGAAGAAACCCTGGCTCGAATGCACCGGCAGGGATTCCAGATATTGTAGGGTCGCCGTGAGGGGAGGATATTCGTTGAATTCCTGGACGTAAGGAATCCGTTTCTGGTCGAGGCCGCGGTCATGGTACAGGTAGGTGGCGTCGCTGTTGCAGCCGATGTCGGGGAAAGGTAGCCGGGGCAGGCCCTGGCAGCCGGCCTCGATCGAATATGCCACGGCGACGGATGCTAGAGTCCCGGCAAGAAGTGCTGCGAGCATCCATCCGGAAGTGCCACGCCAATTTGGCGCATTCATCGCGTCCCGTACTCCACCAGCTCGATTCCCTTGTACTCGTGCACGACGCCGGCGCCGTAACGTCCTTCCAACTCCTGCCGCAGATACACCGCGGACTCGCCGGTGTCGGCGTACAGTCCCCACACGTGCCGCTCGCCGTCCAGCACCCGCCCTAAGGCCGCCGTGTCGTTGGCATCCATCACGCGATAATAGGAGTCGATGAACGGGTACAACCGCAAGTCGGTGCGGTTGGAGTAGTAGTCGAGCGGGCACTGCATGTCCTGGTCCGTCGTGCTGTCGCAGTAGCCGAAGCTGTTCACGACGAGGTCGCCGGGCGAGGCGGCGTCGAGCTCGTGCGCGACGGAGCGC
>JBHEMF010000119.1:0-5547 GCA_046352665.1 Thermoplasmatota archaeon | reverse complement strand
GTGGGCGTGAGCGCAAAATCTTGCAGCGGCGACGGTACGACCATGCTGAGCGTACCGGAAGAAACCTGAATGCCATCCACCAAGACTTGAACGTTCAGTTCGCGGAACCCATTGGTGCCAGTGATGAGACCACGTGCTCCCAGAATTTGGGAACCACCGGGGAACGTGACCGCATTGAAGTGAATCCAGCAAGTCTCATGCGGCAGGAAGGCGATCTGGCCATTCGATGCAGTGGGCTCGGGATTGGGCCAAGTGTGCTCGCTGTTGAAGTCTGGATCGCAGTTGGCCAGATCCACCGTGTCGTAGTTTTCCGCCTCAAGCGATCCGCCTGGACTGAAAGCGCCGGCGCCGAAACCCACGTGACCTTCGACGGGCGAGGCGACCGCAAGCAAGGCGGCACCCACGGCGAGGCAGGACCAAAGATTTGCCACCTTCACCACCGTTGCCACGCCGCCCGGCTGTCTTTTGAACGATAAAAGCGCTGCGTAGGATTCGGAAAGTCGTTCAGGGAGAACCTTCGCGCGCTCCCCCAAACTTATGACGGCGGCGCGACTCGCAGCGCGGTGCCCGTGTCTCTTTCCCAACCGCTTGCAGGAATTTCCAAATTGCGGAAGGCCCATCCGTGGCCCGCATCGAAGCCCACCGACACGGTTCCGCTGTCCGGCTGGCTTGGTGAGGGAAACAAGCGGCTGTTGAGGCAAGCCATTTCAGAACGGAAACCCGAGGTGATTGTGGAGTTGGGTTCTTGGTTGGGGCTTTCGGCGACCTTCTTTGCGCAGGAGGCGCCCAAAGCGCAGATCATCTGCGTCGATACGTGGGAGGGAAGCCAGGAACACCAAGGCGGTGCACAGTTTGCGCCCGTCCTAGGCAAGCTGCACGGATCTTTCCTGGCCAACCTTTGGCCACATCAGGACCGGGTGGTGGCCATCCGGGCATTCAGTTGGGACGGCCTGCAGGCAATCCACGACCAAGGAATCGTTGCCGACCTGATCTACGTGGACGCTTCCCATGAAACCAACGATGTCATGAGGGATCTTGATACCGCCTGGCGCTTGTTCCCCAATGCAGTGGTTTTGGGCGACGATTGGGGATGGCCGTCGGTTCGGCGAGCCGTGGTTCCCTTTGCCAAGAAGCATGGCCTACGGGTCAATCGGGACAAGAATTGCTATCGACTGGCGGCGCAACCCCGCCCCGGTGCGCTCCATTATGCCGCATTGCGGGTGGGAACGGCCTGGAAAAGCGTGGACCGGGTTCTAATTTGGCCCATCGTCCGGCGCGTGCGTCCTGGCAAAAGCGCGACCTGAACGTCTCCCTTGCCCCATCGCCTTTTTGAGCGGTGCAATCGTCGGCAAACATGCGTATGCCAACTTACGTGTTCTCCTCGGAGTCCGTCACCGAAGGTCATCCCGACAAGCTGGCTGACCGCATCAGCGATTCCATCCTTGATGCGTACTTGCGCAAAGACCGCCTTGCCCGTGTGGCCTGCGAATCCCTCGTTGCGACCGAGTTCATCTGCTGCGCCGGCGAGATCACCGCCGCCGCCGGCATCGACATCGACCACGAGGCCATCGCGCGCAAGGCCATCCGCGACATCGGGTACGACTCGGCGGAGTCCGGCATCGGCCACGACACGGCGGTCTTCGTGTCGCGCATCGTACCCCAGTCGCCCGACATCGCGCAGGGCACTGCGGCCCGGAAGGACAAGAAGATCGGCGCCGGCGACCAGGGCCTCATGTTCGGCTACGCGCAGGCCGCAGACCCCGACTACCCGGACGGCGACCTCATGCCGGTGCCCATCTCGCTTGCGCACGGCCTCACGCGCCGCCTCACGGAGCTGCGTCGCAAAGGCAAGCTCTCCTACCTTCGCCCCGACGGCAAGTCGCAGGTCTCGGTGCGCTTCGAGGGCGGCCGGCCCGTCGCCGTGGACGCCGTCGTGATCGCGGCCCAGCACAAGCCCGAGATGAGCGGCCGGCAGCGGCAGTTGCACGAGGACCTCATCGAGCAGTGCGCCCGCGCCGTCGTGCCCGAGGAGTGGCTGCACAAGGGCACGAAGTACTTCATCAACCACACCGGCAAATTCGAGGTGGGCGGCCCGAAGTCGGACTGCGGACTCACGGGCCGGAAGATCATCGTGGACACGTACGGCGGCTGGGTGCCGCACGGCGGCGGCGCCTTCTCGGGCAAGGACCCGACGAAGGTGGACCGCTCGGCGGCGTACTACGCCCGATACGTGGCGCGCAGCCTCGTTGCGGCGGGGCTTGCCAAGAAGGCGCAGATCCAGGTCGCCTACTCCATCGGCTCCCTGCAGCCGGTCTCGCTCCTCGTGGACGCGGGCGGCAAGGACGACGCCAAGCTGGAGAAGGTCGTGCGCAGCGAGTTCGACTTCAGCCCCGGCGCCATCCTGGACGAGTTGAAGCTGCGCCGCCCCATCTACACGCAGACGTCGGCGTACGGCCACTTCGGCCGCACCGACCTGGACCTGCCTTGGGAGACGGCGAAGAAGCTGTGAGTCGTCCGACGTCTGGGCGGTCGGTGCGGGTTTCCACTGCCCACTGAAGACACTGAAAACACTGAAACGCTTTCCTGGGAGTCGTCCCTTTCCGCGACAGCGGTGAGCACAGTGAAATGTGCTTCAATTCGCGAGACGGCGGATCTGGATGCGTTCACTCCCGAAGTTGATGAGCAACCCAAGCGGATAGGGGCCTGCCTTCAGGTAGTTCAGGAGTTGCGAGATGTCCCGCGACGAGTAGCCGTCCGACGCCTTGGCTTCGACGACGACGCGGCCGTGGCACAGGAAGTCAAGTCGGTATCCGCAGGGAAGGCGCCTGCCGCGGTATTCGATGGGCGCTTCGACCTCGCGGCGGAAAGGGATTCCCTGCGTTTCCAGTTCGATGGAGAACGCCTCTTGGTAAACGCGTTCCAGGAAACCGCAGCCGAGGCGGCGATGCACTTCGATGGCCGCCCCAATGATTGCCTGCGTGACGGGATCATTCTCCATCCGTGACCAAGCAGTCCACGAAACCGGCGGACTTGACGACGCTGGTCCAAAGGTTGGTGGGCGGGGCCTTCCCCGTGTTCACCGCAGCCGTCGATTGGCCGGCCGGCCCCCCAAGAATCGTTCAGTGCATTCAGTGTCTTCAGTGGGCAGAAGAACGAAGCTGGAGGAAGGCTACGCCGGGTACTCGCCGCCCTCGGGCTGCGACCACGACGGCGCCTGCTGGATGCGTTCGATGTGGCCCTTCTGGCCGCAGTTGGGGCAGGCGCGGAACCGCACGAGGTGCAGCGGCGTCTCCCCGAAGGTGCCGACGGCGATGTCCTCGTTGCAGTTCGTGCAGTGGTAGTGCAGTTCCTTGAAGTCGCCCTCGGGGCGCAGCACCTTCACGGGCTCCAGCGTGGGGTCGGGCAGGCGGCCGAAGGCGCCGCAGACGGGGCAGCTGAAGGCCGTGCGCTTGTTGTCCGTGAAGTGGAGCTCCCCGAACTGGAAGACCGACTTGCACTCGGGGCACTGCAGGAGGGTGCGCTCCATGTCCTTCTGCACCACGGCCTCCTCCTCGACGGTGCGGGTGCGGCTGAAGAGCATGAGGAACGCCCACAGGAACAGGAACCCGAGGAGGCCGTACACGGCGTACTCGATCGTGCGGTCGGCGTCGCCGCGGACACCGTAGTCCGTGCCGAGGTACATGACGTCCACGAAGGCCACCGCCACCGTGACGAGCGCCAGGACCACGATCCAGATGTACGCGGCGCGGCGGCGGCGCACGTTGGCGCGGCGGTGGCGGTACTTGGCGTACCCTTCCAGCTTCGCGTCCTCCAGCTCGGTCTCGTCGGGGCTCACAGTCCCCACCTCCCGCCGCGGCCGACCAGGGCAAGGACGATGACCACCAACGCGCCGCCGGTGGCGAGGAGCAGGTAGCCCACGCCGAAGGCGCCGCCCTTGAAGCCTTCCTGGAGGCGGTCGCCGGCGTCGCCGCTGTCCGGCTCGCCGCCGGCACCTTCGCTCGTGCCGCTGCCGGAGGTCCCGCTTGACGAGGGGTTGCCGCTCGTGGTGCCGCTTGGGCCGCCCGAGGTCGTGCCCGAGGTGCCTTCCGGCTTGCTGTTGGGGTCCTTCGGGTCGGTCTTGGCTGCCACTTCCTGGCCGTCCGTGGCGCCGTCGCCGTCGGTGTCGGACTTGTTGGGGTTGGTACCGTGGTCGAACTCGCACTTGTTGTCGCAGCCGTCTTTGTCCGGGTCGCCGGTGCCCGTCTGCGTGAGGTTGCCGAAGTTGGACTGCTCCCAGGTGTCGTTCAGCCCGTCGGCGTCGCTGTCGGCCGAGGTGGAGCCGCCGGCGCCAGCCTGCAACACGTAGTCGAGCGTGCCCGGACCCGCGTCGTCCGTGCCGACGACCTGGTCCGTGTTGAGGAGCTTCGCGGTGGCGCCGAGTGTCACGGCGCTCAGGTGGGAACCCGCCGTCGGGGCGCCGATGGCGGTCTTGTTCACGGTCATGACCACACCATTGCCGGTGATGGCGGCGCTGGCGGCCACCCCGCCGGGGGCGATCTCGGAATCACAGAGCGTCGCCTGGCCGACCGAACACTTCACCGTGACGGACGCCGTCTGGGCAAGGCCAGAGGACGTGAAGGCGAAGGTGTACTCCATCGAGTTGCGGCTCGAAGGCGGCACCCCCGTGGTCTTGATGTGCGCCTGGAAGCTCGTCGCCGTCTCGTTGTCGATCCACCCGGCCAGCAGGTCCGTCGGGGTGCTTGGGAGAGGGCATTGGCCGCTCGTCGGGCAACCCGGCGTGCCGGCGGGCCCCAATTGGTCATCCGCGGCGTCCGATACCTCAGGGGCCGTCTCGGTGCCGGCAAGGACCGGCTGGAGGGCAAGGAACAGGGCTGCCAATGCGGCAAGGACCCGGAGCGGGCGCTGCATGGGGCACCCGACCCCGGTGTCTAGTTTATAAGTTTTGGAAGCAGAGCCGCTAGGCGAGGCGGCGCCGCACGAGGGCCACGGCCGCCACTGCCACGAAGGCGTCGATGAAGTTCAGGGGCGAGGCCTTGGTCTCGCTGGAGCTGCCGTCGCCGCCACCGCCGCCCCCTCCGCTACCGCCTCCGCCGCCGCCGGGGCCGCTAGAGGTGGTGCCGGAAGGCCCGTTGGAGGTGGTCGCGGTGTTGTCGGGCTTGTTGGGGTCCGTGCCGGCCTTGACTTCGTCGCCGTCGTTGACGCCGTCGCCGTCGGTGTCGGCCTTCTTGGGGTTGGTGCCGTGGTCGAATTCGCACTTGTTGTCGCAGCCGTCCGTGTCGGAGTCGCCCTTGCCGTCCTGGGTGAGGTTGCCGAAGTTGGACTGCTCCCAGGTGTCGTTCAGGCCGTCGGCGTCGGTGTCGATGGACGTGGCCGTGCCGTTGGCGCCTTGGAGGGCGTAGTCCGTGCCGAAAGCGGCGCCATCCGGGGCGCGGTCCGTCGTGAGCGTCACGTTGGCCCCGGTGAAGGTGCGTACGGAGTCGATGTGGAGTTCCGTCAGCGTCGTGACCGTTCCAACCAGGCTCTTCGGAACAGTGATTGTGAGTAGGC
>JBHEMF010000118.1:0-5659 GCA_046352665.1 Thermoplasmatota archaeon | reverse complement strand
GGTCCTGCACCTTGCGGATCTTCTTCGCCGTCTGCTCACCCAGCGAGCCTCCGAGGACGGTGAAGTCCTGGCTGTAGATGTACACGAGGCGGCCGCCCACGTAGCCGTAGCCCGTCACGACGCCGTCGCCGTCGAACTTGTTCTTGTCCATGCCGAAGGAGGTGGACTGCGTGCGGACGAAAGGGTCGAGCTCGACGAACGTGCCGGCGTCGCATAGCAGGTCGATGCGCTCGCGGGCCGTGTACTTCCCCTTCTCGTGCTGCGCCTCGATGCGGGCGTGGCCGCCGCCCAGCATGGCCTGGGCCTTCCTGGCCCGCAGGCGGCCGATGGGGTTGGTGGCGGCACCGTTGGCTACCTTCGCGGCGTCCGCGGCCGTGGCCTTGGCGGCGGATGGCCCGGCGGGAACAGTCATGGCAGCGCTCCCATACGGGCGCCATGTAAAGGTTTCTGCGCCTGGCAAGGGCGTCATGGGGCGGGGCGCGTCCAGTGGTAGACCTGCACCGGGTTGGCAGCCGCGGGAAACGGCGCTAGGCCTTCAGCTGCAAAAGTCTGTGGCATGCCAGGACCATGCGAGCCGCTCACGGCCGCTGCGACGGCGGCGGGATCGCCATGGTTCGGCGAGCCCAGCAGCCAAATGTCGGTGGAGTTGACCGTGCGGTTCAGTGTCTCCGCCGGCGCGTTGCCGCTTGGGCCCACGACCACGAGATGCAGATCGGGCCGTGCATCATACGCCGCGAATGGAACCTCGTTCCAGGCGAGAAGGACCACGGTTGCATTGGGGGCCGCACCCGCGTCGATCGAGGCGACAGCTTCCTTCCACGGTTCCTTGAACTCCGTATTGTAGTATTCGCCCAGGCCGGGGCCGGCAAGACCTACCACCAGAAGCGCCGCAAAGCCCAGAACCACCGGGTTTCGTAGCCGACCGATCCCGACTGCGACGAGAAGGAGGAACGGAGCGAGGGCCGGGCTCATGGCGCGACTCAGATAGACGGGCTGGCTGAACACCGACTGGAAATACGGCAGAAGGATACTCGCCGCAAGCCATGCTACGAGAAGCAAGATTTTCCGCGCCGGGTACGGGTCATACGACTCGGAGTCGTCCGGGTTCTTGCTCCGATTGAGGCCCGCCAGGGAAACCGCCGCGACGCCGTTCAGGACAAAGAGCCACATGATCCAAGCACGGAACGGGCTGCCGGTGAATTGGTAGAATGTCCCTGTCACGGAGAAGTCGGGGCCGCCCGCCATGTCGAGGGTGGGGCTGGGGATCCAAAACCCGGATTCGACCCGGCCTGCTTGGCGCAGGAGCACCAGCGCCCATGGCAGGAATGCGAGAGCGACCACGGCTTGGCTCACGAGCCATTGCCGGAGGCCAGCGCGATCGGGTTTCATGGCCAGCGAGATGCCGCGATGGGCGAACTGCGCCGCAACCACGAAGATGCCCGTGAAGTGAGTATAGAGCAACGCCGTCGAGGCGATGATGTAGTACGCCAACCGCCACCGCCGGTCGCCCTTTCCGTTCCACAAGTTCCAGTAGGCATGCATGGAGAGAACCGCCGTGAGGAACAGCATGCCATAGCTGCGGATCTCCTGCGAATGGTAGATGTGGAACTCAGAGACTGCAACGAAGAGGGCGAAAAGTGCGCCCACCGTTCGGCGGAACATGTCGCGTCCTAGGAGGTAGGCCGCCCCGACGCCGGCGAGGCCTATCAAGGCCGAAAGGAAACGGGCCCCTTCGACGCCGGGGCCGACGCCTTTCATCCAGAAGCCCAGCACGAGGTAGTAAAGCGGCGGGTGCACGTCGTTCTGCAGCACCGCAATCGTGCCGGCAGGGCTACGATTGGCCCAATCGAGCGAATACGCCTCGTCCCACCAGATGCTCTGATGGCCGAGACCCCAGAAACGCAGCGACGCGGCAAGCGCGAGGACGGCTAGCAGCCAGGGCGACGGCATCCAAGTGCGCCATGCCGGCTTCGGTCCTTCGTCGCCTCTCTTTGCCTTGAGCGCACGGCCCATCACGTATCGAGATTCGCAGGCGCAAAAAGAGTTGCCGAGGGGCTCATGCTCCGATCAGCCGTCGAAGCGCGGCCTCGAAGCTTTCGGGTACGCCGTACAGGACGGCAACGACCACCGCAGTCCAAAGCACGAGGTTCAACAGACTCGGCACATCGCGGAAGACCTCTTCCGGCTCGCCGCCCGCCCCGCGGTCCTGCATGAGGTGAACGTAGCGGAAGAGGCCGTAGAGGACGAACGGGATGGTCACCATCATCGTGGCCTTCGGATGGAAGAACGTGTAGAGGCTATAGCTTACCAGCAAGGCCGCCGCGATGATTTGGATCGCCTGGTCAAGGAATGGCACCGTGTACTGCCCTAGGGTCTTGCGGTGTTTCGCCGCCTCAGGGCCAAGAAGGATGAGTTCGTGACGGCGCTTGCCCAAGCCTAGGAAGAGTGCCAGGAAAAGCGTGCATAGGAGGAGCCACGGCGAAAGAGGGACGGCAACCAGGACGACGCCTGCCACGGAACGTAGGAAGAAGCCGCCACTGATGCTCGCGAGGTCGAGAAGGAACTTCCGGCGGAGGACGGCGAGATAGAGCAACTGCAGCGCAAAGTAGGCCAATTCCACCAGGAAGAAGGCGCGCGATAACATCCACCCCGCTGCCAATGCCAAGGACACGTAGGCGAAGCCAAGCCCCAGCGCGGCACTGGCCGGGATGCGCTGTGCGGCCACAGGGCGGTGCCGTTTCTTGGGGTGAAGGCGGTCCGGGACGGCGTCGAGCGCGTCGTTGAGCGCGTAGGTGCCGCTCGACAAGAGACAGAAGAGGAAAAAGCCTGCCAAGGCCAAAGCCCCCGCGCGACGGTCGGCGAGGTGCCCCGAGAAAACCCATCCCGCCAGGACGAGACCGTTCTTGTACCACTGCTGCGGACGAAGGAGACGCAACGTATCCCGCATGCCGGCAGCCGCCGTCGAGGCCCCCTGCCTCATGACCGCAACCTCTTGAAGATCGGCTCAGGGATCTCGCGAAGGACACGGAGGACTGGCCGCCAAAACCAGGGAACGTACACGACGTCGCGCCGCGCATCCATGGCCCGGACGATGGCGCGCGCAACTCGTTGCGGCGACACGAAAAGGAAGCCCTTGCGGAACCTCGCCGTCATAGGCGTATCCACGAAGCCGGGTTTCACGGTCACGACGGCCACGCCCGAGCGGTGCAGGCGCGCCCGCAAGCCGGACAGCAGCGCGGTCGTGGCTGCCTTCGCCGCGCCGTACACGTAGTTCGAAGGCCTCCCCCGGTCGCCGGCCACGCTTGAGATGGCGCACAATACTCCGGCACGCTGACCTTCGAAACGGTTCGCCAACTCCGTCGTCAAGGCTAGGAGCGAACCGAAGTTGACATCGAAGGTCTGCAAGGCGTATGCTGCGTCGCGTTGGGCCTCTTCCTGGTCCGGTAGGACGCCGTGTGCGACAAGGGCAGCGTCGACTCCTCCAAGGCGGGCGAAGGCGGCATCCACAGCGGCCACATGATGCATCCATTCGCGCGCGTCCGCCACGTAGGTCTCCGCAGCCGCGCCGCGAAGCCGCAGGTCGGCCGCGATGGCGTCGAGACGCCGGGCATCCCTGCCGACCAGGAACAAGGACTCGCCCCGCTCGGCCCAGATGCGGCAGCACCCCTCGGCAATGGCCGACGTCGCGCCGAACACGAGGATTTTCAAGCCACCCGCCTCCAGAAGCTGCTGCTGAAGCGGGGGTCGCGGTATCTCTCCGTCTCCTTCCACGCGGGATATCCGCGCTGGAAGGTTTCACGCGACATGTGGGCGTCCTTGGCCGGGTAAAGGCGCCCCCCGGCTGACTCGACGATCCGGTCCATCCGCCGCAACAGGTCGAGCGTCTTGTCTCCGCGGTGCGGAATGTCAAGTGCGAGGGTGATGCCTGGCCCAGGGAAGGACAGCAAGCCCGGCGAACGAACGTCGCCGAATTTCTTCAAGACCGTGAGGAAACTCGCTTGGCGTGACCGCCCAACCTCTTCGAGGATCTCCTGCACGGCGCCGATGGCACCCGGCGGCACGAGGCACTGGTGCTGATGGAACCCGCGCTGGCCGTAGAGGCGGTTCCAGTCCTCGACGCCGTCGAGCGGGAAGAAGAATGGGCGATAGTGGACGATGCGCGGGCTGGCGTGAGCCAGACGTGCCCATCGGTACGCGGCGTTGAACGCGGCCACGGTCCACGGGTTGAGCGCGAAGCCGGGCGCGTCGATCGGGATGCGCAAACGACGTCGCGGCGGGCGCGGGGGACGATGGGGGGGCGGGGCGTGGTCTCCGCGCAGAAAGACCCCGCGCCCGACTTTCTTGCCGGTGGCGAGGCTGTCGATCCATGCCACCGTGTATTCGTGCCCCGCCGAATCCTTCGAGAGGCGCACAAAGTCATCAAGCCCTTCCATCGCAAGGGCCTCCTCGCGGATGTGCGGTCCGGGGATGCGGCGCAATTGGATTTCCGCCCAAGTGATCAATCCCGTGAGCCCGAGGCCTCCGACGGTTGGCCCGAACCACTCGTCGCCCGGGCCGCAGACGATGCGTGACCCGTCCGAACGCAGCAGCTCCAACCGCCGGACATGACATCCGAAGCTGCCCGCAAGGTGGTGGTTCTTGCCGTGGATGTCGTTGGCGATGGCGCCTCCCACGGAGACATGCTGCGTACCTGGCACGACGGGCGGGAACCAACCTTGCGGGACGAAGCGACGCAGCACCTCCTCAAGACTCGTGCCAGCCTCGCACCGGAGCACACCCCGCTCGGCGTCGAAGGCCAGGGCGCGGTCGAGGCCTCCTGTGCGCAACAAGACCCCGCCTTCGTCAATGCAGCTGTCCCCGTAGCTTCGCCCAAGGCCGTGCGGGAGGACACTTCTGCCGTCGTTTGGCATGGGCAACGCATCGGAGACAAACCGCAAGTCGACGCCGTCGCCGTCGGGGAACATGCGACCCCATGAGTCCGGCACACGCGTGCCAGCCGCCGCGCGCGAAAAGAGCTTTGCAGGCTCAGTCGCGTTTTCTTCGCCTGGCAATCATGGCGAACAGGAACACCGTTGCGACCGCGAGCGCTGCGAGGAGCAGCCACCATGCCGTGGAACTTGTTTTGGACGCGTCGCTTCTTGGACCGGCCTCGATGGCGGGAGGATCGGAGGCCCCGAGCAGATTCGGGCCCGTCGTGGTTGTGCCGCCGCCGCCCATGCCGGGGGCAGTGGTCATGGCATCAAGCGACGGCGGACCGACTTGGACGTGCAGGCAGTCGCTGACGGAGGACTTTCCGTCGGTCACCGTGATTCCTAGGCAAAGGGTGCCCACCTGGGTGGGCGTCCATTGGAGGCATCCGGTCGCCCGATCCAAGTTGGCATTGGAAGACCGATCGTCCAGCGTGTACGTGTAACGTGCGTGCCCGCCGGTCGCAACCGCGCAGGCGCTCGTTTGTTGGCCGACGATGGCAGAAATGGCGGGAAGTGTCAATCCAAGAGGTGGGCAAGCCTCCAGGACAACCGATTGGTGGGTCCCGCCGTAGGCGCCGCTGTCATCGGTCACGGACAACACGACGTCAAACGTCCCCGGTCCGGAAAATAGGTGCGAGACTTGTCGTCCGTGGGCGCCGTCGCCGTCTCCGAACTGCCAATCCCACGAG
>JBHEMF010000117.1:0-5682 GCA_046352665.1 Thermoplasmatota archaeon | reverse complement strand
TGTCGGATCCGGTCCTCGTGACCGCTGAACACGCTCCCCTCCCCCAGCGCCGAGGCGATCGCCTCCGGCAGCGCCTCCGGCTACGACGCGGGCCAGTTCCTGCGCGGCTTCACGTCGCTCCTGTCCGTGTCCCTGGCCCTGGGCTTCGCCGGGGGCCTGCTGTGGATCATCGCCCTGCGCAGGCTGAAGGGCCACCCGCACTCCTACATGCTCACGTTCGCCGTCATGCTCGGCACGTACGGCCTCTCCGAATTCCTGGGCGGCTCCGGCGCCATGAGCACCCTCATCTTCGGCCTCATCCTCGGCAACCGCACCTTCCTCCTGAAGCGCTTCGGCCGCGTGCGCGACGTGGACGACGAGCACGAGAAGGTGCAGGCGTTCCACGACGAGGTCGCCTTCTTCGTGCGCACCTCGTTCTTCCTGTTCCTTGGCGCAAGCTTCAGCTTCGGCCTCTCCGGCCGCTGGGAGGCGGCAAGCCTCGTCCCCGGGTTCTCGGCGCTCGACCACACGACGGGCCTCCTCGTCCTCGGCTCTTTCCTCATGCTGGCCGGCGTCATCGCGGCGCGCGGTATTGCAACCTGGGCCGTGGCGGGCAGGCGGCATCCGGCGCGCCGGCAGCTCTTCCCCGTCTTCGGCCGCGGCCTCGACACGGCAGTCCTTGCCACGGTGCCGTTCCTTGCCACGTCGTACACGAAGGGCGACGCCTACGCAGCCCTCTTCGGACCGTGGAAACCCGTTTTCCTGAACCTGTCGCTCTACGTCGTGCTCTTCACGGTCGTTGCGTCGGGTCTCGCCGTGTACTGGTACGAGCACGGCCTTCCCCCCGAGGCGGTGCGGCCCGCCCGCCAGCCTGAGCGCGGCCCGGAGGTCGCGGTCCCCCGTCCGCGGGCGCCGCCGCGGGCTCCCCCCGTTCCGCCAGCACGCCGAGCCGGGAAGTGAGCGCGAGCAGCGTCCCGGAGGCAAGGAGCGTCGTGACCCCGATCGGCTGCCCCGCGGCCACGATGCCGGAAAGGAGCGCGCGCGCTGCCGCTTGGCGGTCGTGGCCGACGCGGACGATGCCGTGCGGGAACTCGTAGCGCGTAAGCTGCGGCAGCGTCTCGGGCGGCCAAGCCCCGAGCTTCGCGGCGGCGCGGATCGCCTCGCCAACGGCGCGGCGCGGCACGGGGCTTGCGGCCTCGATGCGGAACGCCACGTAACGCGGCCGGTCCATCGCGACCTTGCTCATGCGCCCGCCCGGTGCTCGCGCTCCTTGGAGAGCCGGTTGAGGATGGCGTTGCGGCGCCGGCTCGCCGTCCAGCTCCGGAGGCTCGTCGCAAGCGGTGCCAGGAGGGCGACGGGGAGCGCGTACGGCGTGGGAACGTGCAGGAGCCGCACGAGCACCCACAGCACGGGTGCTGCCGACGCGAAGAGGAACACGATCGCGAAGAACGGCAGGAACGGCGCGCGCGCCTGGGCAAGGAGCGTGGCGCGCTCCTCGGGCGAGAACGACTCGGCCGTCGCGGCAAGCGGCCGGCCCGACTCGGCAAAGAGGGCGCGCACGACGTCCATGGCTTCACGGTAGCCGCGGCTGCGCCTTGCGTTCTGCGTGAAGCGCGTCGGCGTGAAGCGGACCGTCTCCATGCGGCCGTCGGGCCACTCCAGGCCGAGTCCCGTCTGTGTGACCTTGCCGTCCGACGAGGCGAACGGCGAGACGAAAGCCCCCGTCACGTCGTACGAGACCGGGTACACGGCGGCCAGCCGGTCCCAACGGGCGAACGGGCGCCACCAGCGCAGCACGAGCGGCCGGCTGGGAGCGACACCGTGGCGGTGGATGCGCACGGCGGTGGGGAACATCAAGGCGTAGAACCAGAGTGTCGCCAAGAACGGCACAGCGTAGAGGACGTAGATCTCCGGCTTGCGGTCGCGGAGTGCGTTCTCGACGGAGCCCGTCGCCCAGACGAAGGCGAAGACGAGGAGGCCTGCGTACACGATGGGGTGGGCCCGCGGCGGGCTGTACTCCCACAGCACCTCGCCCCGCTCCTCGCGCACAGTCGCGGGAGGCCGCCGCCGGATAAGCCGTTTGCTTGCTCACAACGAGATGTCGCCAAGGGGGGTGTGGATCGTGGTGATGTGCGGCAGGGGGAGCGGAGGCAGGAGGGGGGGCGAGGTCGTAGGCGGGCTCGGCGGCGGCGTCACTGGGAGCGGTGGAATCGTTGGAGGAATCGTCGGCGGAGGCGTCGTCCCGGGCGGTGGACGCGGGGCTTGTGACGTCGGCGGGGATGAAGGCGTGGACGCAGGCGGGGATTGCGGCGGCGCTCCCGTCCCTCTGGGCTGGCCGGTCGGCGGTATCGTGACCGGCGTGGGCGTCGTCGTCGGGACGGAACCGGGAGGCAGGCCAGGGAGTAGAGGGCCGCTCGACGTCGTGGGCTGGTCGGGAACCACCTCCTCCGCATTTGGAGGAGCGCTCGGCCCGAGCCTGAACGCGAAAGTAGCAAGGAGAAGCAAACCGGCTGCGATGCCCTAGCCAGCAAGCAGCCAGGCCCGCCCTTGCTTTGCTGGACGGCCGTCGTCTCTCGGCACGCTTGGAATGGGGCCGTCCTAGCCGTCAAGGCGCGGCTTGTGGCAGCCAACGCAACAACTGGCCGGAGGTTGTGCATCTTCGAGGCTACACGCACTATCAGAGGCCAGGAGGTATCTGCAGTTCTGCAACCGTCTGCCAGCAAACCGTCGAGAGACGGTCCCAGCCACGGAAACCACGGAATCCACGGAACGGAAACGCACCTGCTCGACACGCCGCCTCCAGCCTACGTCTTCGTAACAACTGCGGCGCCAAGCGGTTCCTGCAGTCCGACGACGACGTGCACGGCGTCGATCGAACCGTCGTGGCGAAACGAGTTGCCAGGGCTCCGCGCGCCCCCCGAAAATGCACACAAGGGCCAGTCGAAGAAGGCGCCGCCGTCGTCGGAACGGCTGTGGCCCTGGTGAGCAGCAGTTACGCTACCTTTTACTGCCGCGTCACTCTTTTCCGGCGGGCAAAAACTCGCCTCATGCTGGATGGATTGCCCCGGACAGGCCAAGGAGTATCAGGAAGGAACCGACCACGATCCCAGCCGGCGGCAAGGTAGGACGACCAGTGGGAGGGGCGCCGTCACGGCGTTACCCGGGTCACATCCCTCGGGAACAGGATCGCCTCGCGGATGTTCGGCAACCCCAGCATCTGCATGAGGATCCTCTCGATGCCGATGCCGCAGCCGCCGTGCGGTGGCATGCCGTACCGGAACGCCTCCAGGTACGCCGTGAAGTCCTTGGGGTCGAGGCCCCAGCGCCGGATGCCTTCCTCCAAGAGGACCGGGTCGTGGATGCGCTGCCCGCCGCTGATGAGCTCGACGCCGCGGTAGTCGAGGTCGAAGCCGCGGCAGAGCCGCGAGCCCATCGTGCCGTCTTCCGGCATGACGTAGAACGGCTTGGGAGCGAGCGGCCACTTCGTGATGAAGTAGAAGTCGTGGCCCTCGTCCTTCATGGCGCGGCCCAGCACCTTCTCGGCCTCGGTACCGATGTCGTCGCCGAATTTGAGCGGATGCGGCATGCGGTCGTCGTGCGAATTGATGATCGCAAGCGCCTCCTCGTAGGGCACCCGGCGGAACGGGATCCTGGGCACGGGGACGTCGGCCTTGAGGAGGGCGAGCTCCTCCGTGCAGTCCGTCGCGACGGCCTTCCAGATGGCCTGCAGCAGGCGCTCGATGGCCGCCATCACGTCCTCCTCGCTGCGGATGAACGCCATCTCCAGGTCGAACGCGGTGGACTCGTTGAGGTGGCGCACCGTGTTGTGCTTCTCGGCGCGGAAGTACCAGCCGACCTCGAAGACCTTGTCGAACCCGGAGGCCATCATCATCTGCTTGTACAGCTGCGGGCTCTGTGCAAGGTACGCCTTCTTGCCGAAGTAGTCGAACGTGTACGTGTCCGTGCCGCCCTCGCTGGAGGCGCCCAGGATGTTGGAGGTGTGGATCTCCGTGAAGCCTTCCCCCCGCAAGTGTGCCACGCCGGCCGCGAGGACCTTGTCGCGGACCGTGAAGATGGCCTTGCTGCGCGTGCCGCGCAGGTCGAGGAACCTGTGGTCGAGCCGCGTGTCGAGGCCGGTCTCGATCTTCTCGTCCCAAAGCGCAAACGGCAACGGGGTCGCCGCGGCGTTGAGGAGCGTGCCCGATGTCGGGATGACCTCGAAGCCGGCGCGCGCCTTCTCGGTCGCCCGGACCTCGCCCGTGAGGCTCACGACGGATTCCGGCGCAAGCGCCACGACGGTCGCGAACAAGGCGCCGATGCCGGCCTTCTCCATCTCCTCCTTCTTGAGGACGAACTGCACGGTGCCGGTGCGGTCGCGCAGGACGAGGAACGCCATGGTGCCCTTGGCGCGCAGGGCGTGCACCCAGCCGGCGAACGTCTGCGTGGTGCCGTAGTGTGCGGGCCGCACTTCGCCGCACCCCAAGGTCCGCAGGGGCGCCGTCGTGGGGGCTGCAGCCAGGCTCATGGAGCGCCGGACATGGCGCCCCCGCTTAAGCGCGCCGCAGCCTCAGCGCTTGGCGGCGGTCTTGCGGGCCCGCGCCGGCTTCGCGTGCTCGGCGGGCTCCGCATGGGGCTCGCCGGGGTGGGCCGCGACATGCGCCACGGGCGCCCGCAAGGCGACGAGGTTCGGGTAGCCGGCGGCGAGGAGCAGGATGGCGGCGGGGTAGAGGACGGCGGCATCGATGGTCGGTTGTCCCAGGCTATCGTACTTCCAGGCAAGAAGCGCCAAGGCAACCACGGCAAGGACGATGGCGGCCACGGGGGCCCACATCGGCTCGAGGCGGCCCCAGCGTGTCGCGACGACGGCGAGGATCGCGAGTGTCCCGCCGAGCACAGCGAGCCACTGTGACCATTCACCGGGGCCGGCAGCCTGGCTTGCCTGGCCCGTCCCGCCAACGGAAACGCCCTGCGGGATGGCAAGGAACGCCAGCACGGCGCCCGCCACGATGAGGATGACGCCGAGGACGATGTTGCTGCGGCCGCGCTCCAGGATGGCAAAGACGCCGGCGAGCACTGCCAGCAGGGGAAGGATTGCCATGACGGGGCCGGCGGCGGTGGTGACGGCCATGACGGGGGTGAGGACGGCGGCGACGAGGCCCGTCACGGGCAGCAGCTTTGCCATGCGGGGCCATCCGGGCAAGGCAATAGAAACGCTTCGGAAGAGGATTGCAGCCATCGTTCCAGGAGGCGGGAATGGCGGAAGTGCGGCGCGAAACGGCGGCCCGGGAACACGTCGGACCGAGGATGCCTTGCAACGCGTTCGCCTCGCCACGAAGGCCACGATCCAAAGGCGACGTCCTATTTGACCCTCAAGAAAATGGCGGCCTGGGAGAACCACGAGGTTCAGTGGGGGAAGTGAACGTTCCCTGTGCACGGCTCACGCCTTGTTCTCCCAGGCCGCCCTGTTTGCCTCGACGGTTCGGTCGATGATATGGACGCCGTCGGCGGACTGCAGGAACCCCTTGCTAGGAGTTGTTGCGAACACGCAATCTCGCATGCCCTTCACCGGCTGTGCCTTCGGTGGGTGGTTGGGAATTCACTCGCGCCGGCCCTTGAACGCTTCCGACCAGAGCACCATGACGAGCGTCCACGCAACGAGGATCGCGCCGGCGCCGAACAGGAACTGGCCCACGCGAGCGTCGG
>JBHEMF010000116.1:0-5721 GCA_046352665.1 Thermoplasmatota archaeon | reverse complement strand
CCAGGAATCGCCGCCCGAAGCCCCTGCGTTGCTGCCGGCGCCACCGGCGCCGCCGCCGCCGACGGTCACTGTGTACGTCGTCGAAGAGGAGACGGCGATGATGCCTTTGGAATACGCGCCGCCCGCGCCGCCAGCACCGACTCCACTTGCGACGTTCGTGCCGCCGCCACCGCCGCCCGCGCCCCAAGCTTCGGCTTGGACGCACGCGAATCCGGCGGTGGGTGTGTATGTGCCGTTGGCGGTGCACGTGACCGGAGAGCCCGTCGCGGGGGAGCAGCCCCCCGTCGCCGTGGCCTGGCTTGCGGGAACCATCGTCGCCACCATCGACAGCAGCAGCAGGGCCGCGACCCAAGATCCTGGGCGATTTGCCAGCGAAACCAACGTCACGGATTTGCCCATTTCCACACCTGGGGCGACCTCCCGGCCGCCACCGCGGCAACCACCTTCGGGCCGGTATTAAACACTTGACGCACGCCACTCGACGGCCAAAAGTGCGTATCCCTTCCTGTCGCGACGCACGTTGCCGCTGACTGCCTACGTTTATCCGACGGCCCTTCGTCGCCGCCGCCGTTGCACTGGTGGGAGAATGTCCTGCGGGCACTTTGGCTCTACCTGCCGGCTTACGTCGCCAACATGGCTCCGGTCTTCGTGGCGAAACTCCTGCCGTGGTGGAACGCCCCCATCGACGGCGGCCGCGTGGGCCGCGACGGCAACCGCATCCTGGGCAAGGGGAAGACGTGGCGAGGGCTCGTGGGCGGTGCGGTGCTGGGCGGCCTCGTGGCGATATTCATGGCATACAGCGCGCCGAAGTGGTATCTGGTGGACGACCTCGACTTCGGCCACGCGGACGGCCGGCTCTGCATGGCGGCCAGCGACACGCCGGAGTCCATGACGTGCCAGGACGTCCCCGGGGCATCGGCGTGTCGGATTTTCCTATTCGGCGCCGCCGTGGACCGCTTCGCACTCGTCGGGGACGCGGTCAAGTCCTACTTCAAGCGGCGGGGGGGCAAGGAAGGGGGTGCGCAATGGGTGCCATTCGACCAGCTCGACTTCGTCGTCTCCGGTCTTCTTGCCATGTTCGCCTTCTCCTGGCTCCTGCCGGACGGCTGGGTCTGGCACGCCCTCACGGACGACTGGGTGACGCTCGCGACGCTGCTCATCCTGACGCCGATCCTGCATCTGCTCGTGAACCGGGTCGGGTATTGGCTCCGCCTGAAGTCCGTGCCATGGTAGGCGGCAGCGCGCGACACCGACCTCCAATGCCAATCGCTGCGCCTGCATGGAGCGGAGTCCGCGTGGCACCATGTTGACCAACTCGCTGAAACGCGCGCCCTGACTAAAAGAATAGCGCTAAAAAACGTGCAACTTGCGAAAACGTTCAGCCGAAGGCGAGTGGAATTGCACATTCATATGCATCCATGCGACAGGAATGAATCCTTGCAATCTAGGCCTACTCCTGGTGGCGGGCGCAGAACATGCTGCCCAGCCTGGCGGGAAGCTTGCACTTGCTGCCGCTCTTCGTGACGGCCTGGCACGTACCATCGGGCGCCCCCGCAGCCTTCGCCTTGGCCGGCTTCGCCTCCTTGACGGACTTCACCGATTTGGCGGGTCTTGCCTTCGCGACAGCTGGCTTCTTCGCCGCCTTGGCCCGGCTCGCGCGTGCAGGCCCGACCGCATCCGCGAGGGGCGCCGGCGGCCGAGCCTCGGCAGGCACGGACTGCGGCTCGCCTCCCGGCGTCGTGAAGCTCCGTCGCTCCGGGCGCGGCGCCTGGAAGGGATCGACCTCCGGGGGTGAACGCATGTCGCCGTCTGCCTCGCCCGCCAAGGCATCGAGGCCGACACGGTTGCCCCGCCTGCGCCGGCGGCGTCCGCGCCGTCCCTCGCCTTGCTGGGCGCCTGGGGCACGTTCGGCGTGGCGGTCCGCGCCTTGGGCGAGATCGGCGTGTCCGGAGCGGTCGGCGCGCTGGTCGTCGCGTCGCGGCGGCTGGTGCGTCGGCTGACGGGGCGGATGCTGCGGCCGCGGCTCGCGCTGCTCCTGCTGGTTGCCTCTGCGGCCCCGGCGGTCGCCGCGGCGGCCCCGCCGCTCCCACCGGTCAGGCTCGTCGTGGCGCTGCGGCGGCGCAGGGTAGTGGAAGCGGATCTTCTCGAGAGAGGCCAGCAGGTCGTTGAAGGCCGGGTGGTCGCGCAGCGTCCGCTCGTCGCCGACCAGGACGAAGTTGCGCTTGGCGCGCGTCACGGCGACGTTCAGGCGGCGCTCGTCCTCGAGGAAGCCGAGGCGGTGCTGCGGGTTCGAGCGGACGGTCGAGTAGAGCACGACGTCCCACTCGCGGCCCTGCGCGCCGTCCACCGTGGAGACCTCGATGTCGGGGATGCGGCGCCGCACGGCCTCGCGCTGCGCCTGGTACGGTGTGAGGATCGCCATGGTCCAGCCGCGCTCGCGGCATTCCGGCCGGAAGCGCTCGACCAAGGTCGCCATGGCCTCGACCTCGAAGTCGTTGGAGATGGAGCCGTTGCGCTGCCGCTCGTTCTCGCGGCCGGTCACATGCTGGAACGCCGCCGCCGGCATGTCGGGCAGGCCATCCTGCGCAGCCGCCGCCGGGTCGGTCTTGATGCGGCCCTCGTAGTAGCGCTGGTTGCTGAAAGCCACGATGGGCTCGCGCATGCGGAACTGCGTCTCCAACATCCGTGTCCGGTCGTGGCCGGTGAGCTCCTCCACGCGCTCGAAGAGAGTGACGTCGAGTCCCGCCTCCTTCGCGTCCATCGACACGACCGTGGGCGGCAACTGCTTCGGGTCGCCCGCGAGGACGAGGCGGCGGCCACGCAGTACCGCGGCAAGGCTCGACGGCGCCGTCGCCTGCCCGGCCTCGTCGTGCACGACGTAGTCGAAGATGAACGGGGTGAGGCCGCCCTTGGGGTCGATGTAGCGGAAGGCGCCGTAGTTCGTGGTCGCGACGATGATGCCCTGCTCGGCGGCCCAGCGCACGAAGAGCGGCGCCTCCATGGGGTCGATGCGGGCGGGCTCCGCGGCCTCGTCGCGCAGGTTCACGGCGTGGCCGATGCGCACGACGAGGAAGCCACTGCGGCGCAGGCCGACCACCAGGTTGTCCACGGCTGCGTTGGAGTCGGCCGTGCAGAGGACGGAGTGCCCGGCCTTGGCAAGCGCCATGGCGAGGTGGACGAGCGTGTGCGTCTTCCCTGTCCCCGGAGGACCATGGATGAGCCGCACGCGGCCGCCGGACAGGACGCCGTTCACCGCGGTGCGTTGGCTGTCGGTGAGGACCTCGTCGCCGTGCAGTCCCTGCCGCATGGACTCAGGGGGATCGGTCTCGCCGAGGAGGGCGGCGCGCAGCAGGCCGTCGGGCCCGTCGTCGGCCGGCTGTGTGGCGGCGAGAGCCCGCACGGCGCCCTGGGTCGCGCCGTGGTACGCCTCGAACACCTTGGCGTCGAAGACCAGGTTCACGGTGAGGAACTTCGGCATGTGGTGGCGCGGGGCACCATTGGGGAAGTCGATGGTGACGCGCCGGGTGCTGATCTTCGAGACCACACCTCGCGCCAGTTCCTCGCGCTCGCCCTGCTCGACCAAGGCCACCTCGGAGCCGGGCGAGATGTTCGTGATGGGCAACCTGCCCTCGCGCGACTCGAGCGTCATGCTGTCCGCCGTGCGGTTCAGGACCTCGAGGCCGGGCAGCGCCGTGCCTTCGCGGCGGCGCTCACGCTCCGGCTGGCGGGCGTGCATGTCCGCCAGGAACTCGCGCTCGTGCTCCTCGGCGAGGGCGAGTGCCTCGTTCCACTGCTTGAGGACGGCGGCCGCGGCCTGCCGGTCGCCGGGTGCGATGCGGGTCTTGTCGGGGATCTTCGTGAGCTTGGCTTCGTCGAGCGGGCCTTTCAGCTTATGGCGGGCGCAGTACGCGGTCGCAGCCTCGAGGAGCGCCGAGGAGGGGAAGACGAAACGCAGCTCGGGGTAACGCCCCCAGGCGGTGACGAGGTCGGCGCCCTTGGCGGCACTCGCGAGCGCTGCGAACGCCCGGCCGCGCCAGGCGTGGCGGCGCGCGTCGTACAGGCTCGGGTGAGGCAGGTCTGGAAGGACCGGCGTGAAGCGCGGGTGGGCGAGGCGCAGCAGGTGCAGCGGCCCCGACTCGGCGGCGACAAGGAGGGCTGCGGCGAACCCTCCGACGGCGCGGGCGGCCTGGCGGACGCGCTCCGGAGTGATGGGCGAGCCGGCATGCGCAGCTTGGGCGGCCTCGGCGAC
The DNA here is from genome assembly GCA_046352665.1 of Thermoplasmatota archaeon. Taxonomy (GTDB): domain Archaea; phylum Thermoplasmatota; class E2; order JACPAO01; family JAHFTW01; genus JAHFTW01. The sequence continues at coordinate 1,472 of JBHEMF010000116.1, read as the reverse complement.
GACGGGCGTGAGTTTGTAGAGCTCGTCGGCGGGGATGCCACGCAGAGCCAATGCCACACCGACCAGGGATTCGAGGTCCTCGACCAGCATCGCGTCGCCCGGCTTCTCGGCAAGGAGGAGACCCGCGACGACGCGGTCGATCTGCGTCGCCGCCATGCGCCACTTGTCCGTCCACGGCGGAACCTGCGCAAGATCGACGGGGACGGGAAGGACGACGGCGTCCTCGACGGCGCCGGGCTTGCCGAGGGTCTTGAACGCGACGGTCGCCAGGCGGAGGATGGACCTGCCATCGGCGCTCGGGCTTGCGAGGAGCCAGCCTGTGGGCGCCTCTTTGTGCCGGTCGGGGAGCTCCTTGAGGCGCACGGTGGCCACGGCGCCCGGGACGGGCACGCCTTCGTGGATGACGAGGAGCCCACTGGTTTCCTTGGCGCGACGCATGGCGACGTCACGGGCGCGGCTGCGGAAGAACGGGCCGGCCTCGGTGGCGGGCATGCGCGTCGGGATGTCGGTGGGCTCCCAGGGCCCTTCGGGGCCGCGCGGCACCCACTGCCGCGGGCCGCGTGGCACGGCTTTTGGCGCCTCGGGTCGCAGCATTTCTACGTGCAGTTTGTACTGGATGCGGGGCAGGATGCCGAGGTCGCGCGCCTCCTCCTCGGTGCTGCGGTACACGAGCGGGCCGAACGCGCGCGACCACGGCCGCGTCGCAAGGAGGTCCACGGCGCTGGGCTGGCGCGACAGCGAGAACCGGTGGCGGAACGGCGTGCCGATGAGGTGCTCGCCGAAGGCGTCCGAGACGCCGTCGGCGTCCAGCAGGAGGAGAAGCCCATTGGAGGCGAACCGCCCCCACGAGGTGAGGTCGATGGTCTCCAGCTCGGCGATGTCGGCGACGACGAGGACACCGTCGGCGCGCGGCTCCAGGAAGTGGTGGTCGATGAGCGACGTGGGCTGCAGCCTGAACCGCCCCGACAGGGCCGCGCGCACCTCGTCGCCCTCGCCGAGCGCCGTCGCGACGAGGACGTTGGAGGAGTCGTTGGCGTTCACGACCTCCGCCATGACGGCATACGGCAAGTCGCCGGTGGGCAGCCCCAGGGAAAGGGCGACGAGGCCCGAGCGGCCGCCGTCCTTCCAGGCCTCGAGCGCCGAGCGCTGCCACGGATACGGCAGGTCGAGGCCCTCGATGCGCCCCATCCGGCCCGCTTCGCCGCGGGCTCGGTTCACCGCGGCCCGCGCCTCGGCATCCTGCACGGCCTCGGCCCGGCAAAGGGGGCACGAAGCGCGCAGGTTGCCGTGCGGGCAGTAACGGGAGACCGCCATGGTGGCTCCGAAGGGGAGGGGCAAAGTTGTCCGGCGGGGCCGGGTGCCGTGGTTTCGGCAGGAAAGAGGGGTGAGGCCGCGGGCTATGCCTGCGGCAAAGAGGGGAGCGGTGGACAGCGATGGGTTTTCCCGTCGGCTCGCGCACGACAGTACGACAC
>JBHEMF010000115.1:0-5747 GCA_046352665.1 Thermoplasmatota archaeon | reverse complement strand
GACTTCCACTCGGCCTTGAACTTCGCGGCGGTCACGAAGAGCCCGGTCGTCTTCGTCTGCCAGAACAACCACTTCGCCATCTCCGTGCAGCAGGACCACCAGACCGCCACGAAGACGTACGCCGTGAAGGCCGTCGCCTACGGCATGCCGGGGGTCCGCGTGGACGGCAACGACATCCTCGCCGTGCACACGGCCGTGACCGAGGCGGTGGCGCGCGCCCGCGCCGGCGGCGGGCCGACGCTCATCGAGGCCGTGACGTACCGACTGGTTCCCCATTCCACCTCCGACGATCCCAGCCGGTACCGCGACGAGGCCGAGTACCAGCGCTGGCTGAAGCGCGACCCGCTGGAGATCTTCCGCCGCCACCTGAAGGCCCGCAAGCTCTGGTCCAAGGTCTGGGAGGAGCAGGTGCAGGCCGAGCTCGACCTCGAGGTGGACGTCGCCGTGAAGGAGGCCGAGGCGGCTGGCCTGCCCAGCCCGGAGTCCATGTTCTACGACGTGTACGCCCACGTGCCGGACCTCCTCAAGGACCAGGCGCGGGAACTCCGCGCCGCCGTGGATTCCGGCCAGTACGAGTGGCCGCCCAAGTGAAGGTCGCGCTTGAAATACGTCCCGGCGCCTCGGGCACGCGTGGGAGCTGAGGCCCCAGGCTCGGAGTCGGTCGAGGGCGCCATCCGCGTCGTGGTCCTCCACACCCTGCGCACGCTCACACTGTGGCTGGCGCCGCTGTTTCTCCTCTTCGTGCCGCTCGACTACCTGTACAGCGGCACGCACGGCCCCGCCCTCGCCCTCCTCGACGCCGCGATCGGCCTCGTCTATGGCACCATCCACCTCGTCATCCGGCTGCGCGGACTCGGCGCCGCGCACGCCCACACCGCCGCCGGCCTCGTGGCGCTTGCAGCGCTGCCCTACCTCCTTGCGAACCTGTGGGTGACGGGCGAGCCGGTCTTCTCGTCCGGCCTCGCACTGTGGGCCATGGCGTTGAGCCTCATCGTGCTCTCCTGGCCGTGGCTGCTGGCGCTCCTTGCCGTCGCAGGCGTCGCCTGGGGCGCCCTGGCGCACGAGCTCAACGCGCGGAGCCCGTCGCCCGACTGGCTGCAGTACGCCTTCGTGCTTGCGGCGGCCGCCGTCATGGCCATCGTCGCGCACACCGTCCGGCTGCGCACCACGCGGCGCCTGGAAGGGTTGCGCCTCCTGGAGCGCGCCCGCCGCCTGGAGCTGGAGCGGGCGCAGGAGACGGCGCGCGAAGTGGGTGCCGTGCGCCGGCTCAACGAGCTCAAGACGCATTTCATCAACACGGCGGCGCACGAGCTTGCGACACCGATGACGCCCATCGTGCTGCAGCTGCAGGTGCTGCGCGACGACCTGGAGCCCGGCATGACCCCGGAGCAGCGCCGCTCCTGGCAGATCCTCGCCCGCAACCTCGACCGCCTGCGCATGCTGCTGCAGGACGTCCTCGACGGCGCCCGCCTGCAGGCCGACCATTTCTCCGTCGAGTTCGGCCCCGTGGACCTCGCCGCCGTCGCCGACACGGTCGTGGCGGAGTACGCGGAGACGGCGCGGCGCGGCAAGGTTCAGATCACCTGCGCCAACCCGGACCCCGCCCCCGTGCGCGGCGACGCGAAGCGGCTGCAGCAGGTGATGGCGAACCTTGTCGGGAACGCGGTCAAGTTCACGCCTCCGGGCGGCGCCGTGCACGTGCGGGTGCGCACGGAGGGGCCAGGCGCCGTGGTCGAGGTCACCGACACGGGCCTGGGGGTGGCCTCCGCCGACGCGGCGCGGCTCTTCCAGCCGTTCGTGCAGGTGCACGACCCGCGCAAGACGACCGTGGGCGGCACGGGACTCGGCCTCTACATCAGCCGCGGCATCGTGGAGCGCCACGGCGGCAAGATCGGTGTCCGCAGCGCCGGGGCGGGGCAAGGCTCCACTTTCTGGTTCACGGTGCCATGACGTACCCCGGTCTGATGTGCCTCGGAACCTCAGATTCATCGGATGCTCTTTGAAGATGGCGGGCGGCGCCTTGCAATGGTGTCCGATCTCCGGGTCGGGCAAGCCCGCAGATTCTTCCAAAGCCTCCGTGGGCGACGCGTCCCACCCAGAATCTGCGGGCTTGCGAAACCCGGGAATCGCTTTCATTGCCGCACAAAGAGTTGCCTCTCCCTGGCCCGAAATCGTTCTGATGAATCTGAGTTTCCGGTTGCCGGCTGGCCTAACCAGGCCTTGCGGCCTGCGGTCGCCTTATCACCCGCCCCTATCTCGCGCGGCTCGTGACCTGGAGCGGCCGCTTCCTCGGTGCAGCGGAGGACATCGGCCGACTCGGCTTCGTCCTCGACGCGGAGGGCTCGCGCTTCCTGTTCGACTACGGCATGGAGCCCGACAAGCCGCCGCTCTACCCCCTGGAGGCGCCGCCGGTGGACCGAGTCTTCCTCACCCACGCCCACCTCGACCACTCCGGCATGATCCCCTGGGTCGCGGCGCGCAACGACGCAAGCATCCTCGCGACTCCGCCCACGTCCGAGGTCGCGACGCTCATGCACCGCGACTCGCTCAAGATCGCGCGCCTCGAAGGGTTCCCCGAGCCCTACGGCGACGCCGACATCGAGGCGGCGCGGGGCCTCTACCACGCGATGGACTTCCACCACCCGCAACCCATGGGGAAGTTCACGATGCGCTTCCACTCCGCCGGCCACATCCCCGGCGCCTCGCAGATGGAGCTCACCGGACCCAACGGCACCCTCGTCTTCACCGGCGACCTGTACACGAAGGCGCAGCGCCTCGTGATGCCGGCCAAGCAGACGAAAGCCGACGTCCTGTTCATGGAATCGACGTACGCCGGCCGCGAGCATCCGCCGCGCGACCAGGTCGAGAAGGACTTCCGCGGTTTCTGCCACGACGTCTCGGAGCGCGGCGGCGTGACGATCGCGGCCGCTTTCGCGGTCGGGCGGGCGCAGGAGATCGCCATGGTGCTCGCCGGCGAGGGGCTGGACGTCTGGCTGGACGGCATGGGCCGCGACGTGGCGCGCATCTACGCCCAGCACCCGACGTACCTCAACGACTTCCGCGCCTACGAACGGGCCTTGGGCGGCGTCAAGTTCATCCGCAACCACCGCGGCCGGAGTGTTGCGCTGCAGGAGGCGGACGTCATCATCACGACGGGCGGCATGCTCGACGGCGGCCCCGTCCTCTACTACCTCGACCACCTGCGCAACGACACGAAGTCCGGGATCGCCCTCACCGGGTACCAGGTGCACGGCACGAACGGCTGGCGCCTTCGCGAGCAAGGCGTCCTCGACTTCGACACGCGCGAGCCGGGCAAGTCGATCCACAAGGTCAACTGCGAGGTGCGCCACTTCGACTTCAGCGCCCACGCCGGCCACGCCGACCTCGTGAAGTTCGCGCGCGGCACGGGCGCCAAGGACGTGGTGCTGTTCCACGGCGACCAGCGGGAAGCACTCGTCGGCGACCTCTCCGACTTCGCGACGGTGCACCTGCCAGTGCGCGGCGAGCACTTCACGATCAACTGACGGCGGCTCAACAGACATCTGGCCCTGTGGCGAAAACGTCCGCTCGCTTCACTCGCGGAAGCATTCGCCGGCTCGAATCGCGCTTTCCGGGAAGGGGTTTCACCCCTTCGCCCCCGCGTCCGCTCGCTCGCGGCGGCTCGCTCGGGACGCTTAGCGTCGGTGAAGCCATCCTCGCTGCGGCTCGGAAGACTTCACCGACTTTCCACGGCGACCAGCGGGAAGCACTCGTCGGCGACCTCTCCGACTTCGCGACCGTGCACCTGCCCGTGCGCGGCGAGCACTTCACGATCAAGTAGGTGTTAGCGGCTTCACTGGGATGTTCCCGTTTCCATTGGCTTTGCCGCCTTGGCGATGATGGAGGGCTGCTGCGGCGTCTCTTCCCCGGCGCGCTTCACGCCGAGGCGGCGCCGCAGGGCCGCAGGCGGGTCGTAGGCGAAAAGCACCAGGACGGCCGACACGACGCCCGCCAGGCGCGTGACAAGGAAGCCGAGGAGGCCTTCGGGGGCAAGCAGCGTTGCCGCGACGGTGCTGCCGAACCAGAGCAGGATGCTGCTGGAGACGAGGACGATGCGGTAGCGCACGGTGCGGCCCGCGGCGTGGCGCAGGAGCCGCATGTAGGCGAGGGCGCCGGCAAGTTGCGGGCCCACGAGGGCAAGCAGGGCCAGGAGGGCGCCCCACAGGGGCATCGAGCGCTCGGATGCCGCCTGCAGGCTCCAGCCGTCATCCGTGATGTACGTGGGCTCGCCGGCCCAGGCGGAGAGGCCCAGGAAGAAGGCGCCGACGAGGAAATAGAATGTCGCGAAGGTGCCCCACCACCGGACGGTCCCGGTGTAGAGGTAGGCGAGGTTGCAGAGGAGCGCCCAGAGTGCCACGCAGACCACGACGACGCTCAGGTTGCCTGTGGCGATGTAGAGCCATGGTGGCAGGTTGCCTGTCATGTAGAGGACGAGACGGAACGGTGTGAGCGCCGTGGTCGCTGCGACGGCGTACCACCAGACGCGGAAGCAGGTGAACGCGGCGCGCCCTTCCGGCGTGGTCACGACGCGTGTGCCCAAGCGGTGCCCGACGTAGGCGAAGAGGACCGCGGCCGCGATGCCGCTTGCCGCCGCGAGGACGAGGCTCGTGTCCATCAGATGATCTCCCGGAGGCGGCGCGCGATGGCGTCCTCCTCGGCCGTGACCTGGCGCACCGTCTCGATCTTGGCGCCCGCCGTGGGCAGGATGAGCTCGAAGGAACTGCCGAGCCCGACACCGGGGCTTGTGGCCACGAGCGTCCCGCCCATCGCCTCGGCAAGGGACTTGGCGATGAAGAGCCCGAGGCCGGTGCCGCCAGCGCCGGGGAGGGACTGCTCATGCTGCCGCGAGAACGGGCGGAAGAGCTCCGCAAGCTGGGCTGCCGTCATGCCGACGCCCGTGTCGCGCACCTCGATGCGGACGTGCCCGTCGGTGCTTTCGACGGCGACGTGCACCTTGCCGGGTGAGGGCGTGAACTTCAGGGCGTTGGAGACGAGGTTGAAGAGGATCTGCAGGACACGGTTGCGGTCGGCCTCGACGGTGAGCCCGGACGGGGGCGGCGCCATGAGATCCAGCCCGACGCGCTTCGCCGTCTCCTGGAACGCCTCGAGGGCCTCTGCCACGGCGTCGTCCAGGGCGAAGACCTCCGGGTTCGTGCGCAGGCCGCCGCCCTCCATGCGGGCGACGTCGAGGATCTCCTGCACGAGGGCGTGCAGACGGTCGAGGTTGCGCGCGAGGATCCCCAACGCGTTGGACTGCTTCTTGTTGAGCTTGCCGAAGACGCCCGCCTTGATGAGGCGCATCTGCAGCCGCATGGGTGTAAGCGGCGTGTTGAGCTCGTGCGCCGCCATGTTGAGGAAACGTGTCTTCAACTGGCTGATCTCACGCCAGGTCTCCAGTTCGACCTTGGTCCGCTGCGCCGTACCGATGGGCAATCACGTGTGTGTCGCCGGCCTGGGGCATTGGGCTGCGGCTGCGGGCAACCTGCGGCAGGCGGCCAGGCAGGCAGCCTATGGCGGCGTGAACATGTTCACGCCTGCGATCCAGAAGATCCAGCCGAACAGGCGCGTCCAGCTTTGCGACCATGCCCTCCTTCGCGGCCGCGGGCACGGCAAGCAGCGCTCCGGTGGCCGTGAGGATTGCGAAGGCATCGCGTGCGCGCATGACATCTATCTATACGTCCGCCGGCAGGCCGGGGTTCCGCCTCAGG
>JBHEMF010000114.1:0-5786 GCA_046352665.1 Thermoplasmatota archaeon | reverse complement strand
CAACTACGGTGCGGCGAAAGCCGGCATCGCAAGCCTCACGATCATCCTGTCCCGCGAGATCGGGAAGTACGGCATCACTGTGAATGCGATCTCGCCGGGCGCGCTGACGCGCATGACCGAGGACCTCGGCGACACGATCTCGGAGCTCGTGCAGAAGTCCTTCGAGGGCCGCCTGAACAAGGTGCACGGCATCACCGTGCTCACGACGAACGTGAAGCCCATGGGCGAGGGCCAGGTCATCCACGGCGACGGCGCCATCTACCAGAAGGTCGGCTTCGAGGCCCTCGTCTTCAAGCCCGACAGCCAGGAGGTCGTCGACGGCATCGTGGCGGAGGTCGTCGAGTTCGGCGCCTTCGTCCACATCGGCCCCCTCGACGCCCTCGTGCAGATGAGCCAGGTCATGAACGACTTCATGACGGCCGACGTGCACAACGAGCGCCTGGTGGGCAAGGAGACCGGCCGCACCCTCGAGGTCGGCGAGAACGTCCGCGCCCGCATCGTCACCGCTTCCCTGAACGAGCTCTCCCCGCGCGAGTCCAAGATCGGCCTCACCATGCGCCAGCCCGGCCTCGGCAAGTTCGACTGGATCGACGAGGACCGCCGCAAGGCCCGCCAGGCCGGCAGCGCCCCCGCCGACCCCCCCATGGAGAAGCCGACCACGCGCAAGCAGGTCAAGAAGGCCGAGAAGGCCGCAGGGGCGGCTTGAGATGAGCACGAAGGCGTGCAAGGCCTGCCACATGCTCTCCGACGAGCTGCAGTGCCCCAACTGCGGCCAGGCGACCTCGAAGAACTGGAGCGGCCTCCTGCAGATCATGGACCCGGCGCAGAGCGAGCTCGCGAAGGCGATGAACATCCAGAAAGCCGGGACGTACGCGCTGAAGGTCCGCTGAGCAGCGCCGACCCGGCCCGTGCCGGGCTACCGGTCGGTGTCCTGCGACGGTTCCGGCAGCTCGGGGTTGCGGGCAAAACGCGGCCGCAGCTGGCCCCGCTTCAGCACGATGCCGGCCCCTTCCAGACGACCCAGTTGCCTCCGCAATGCGCTCTCGGACAGGCCGCGGCGGCGCGACAGCTCCGCGACGCCCAACTCGTCGTGGCCCAATGCGTCCAGGACCCGCAGCGACGAGGTGTCCAGCAGCGTCGCAAGCCACGGCCGGAACCGGACGGGGACGCCCACGGGGAAGCAGAGCACGTCACGGCGGCCTCGCCGTTCCAGGTGCACCGCGCCCTGCGTCTCGAGGATCTTGAGGTGGTACGTGGTCGTCGCCCACGACAGGCCGACGGCCTCGCCTAGGCGGCTCTTGTTCATCCCGGGGTGGGTCCGCAACGTCTCCACGATCCTGGCGCGCGAACCCGTCCCGTCCCGCTCAAGGCGAGCCAGGGAAAGCCTCCCGTTGCCGCGCCGCGACGACGACGGCGGCCAGCATCGGGTTGGCTGCGGCCTCGCGCGCCATCTCCGGTGCCGCCCGCAGGCAGTCCGACAGGCGCCGCACCGCCTCGTCGCGGCGGCCGAGTGCCGCGGCCGCCGTTGCGCGCAGGTAGTCGCGCAGGGGCCGCAGCGCCACGGTCCAGCCGTCGGCCTCCAGGACCGCCTCCGACTCGACGAAACGCCGCTCGTGGATGAGGCTCAGCGCCTCCGCCACGAGGGCGTCCGGATGCCCCGGCCTGCGGCGGCGGATGGCCCGCGCCAGGGCGAGCGCCTGGCCGAAACGCCGTGACGTGACAAGGCCGTCCAGCAGGCGCACGCGGCGGCGCAGCTGCAGGCGCGCGTGGGCGGTGGCGCAGGCCGGCAACGCGACGAGCGCAAGGAGGGCGACGCCGAGCAGCCAGGGCGGACCCTGCGGGCCGCGGACGCGCATGCCGTCCAGGACGGCCTCGGACGGCGGAGCGGGGAAGGAGACGGACAGCACCGGGCCCCCGGGCTCCACGCGCGCCTGGAGGGGGCCGACGAACGCCAGGTGGCGGCTCCCGTCGGGGATGGTGGACCCGTCCAGGGCGAGTGTGCCGCGCGGGCCGGCCAGGTCGAGCGAGCCGCGGCGCAGGTCCACGGCGGCCTGCCGCAGGAATGTGCGGAAGGGCAGGTCGAGCGGCAGTGTGAGGTTGCCCGACCACACGGTCACGTAGGCTTCGCGGTCGGTGTGCGAACCTGCTGGCCCCGCAGCGCCGCCCAAGGCCTCGTTGGACGGACCCGTGACGACCGTCGTCGAGCCGGCGGCGTCATCCACGGTGAAGTTGGTGGCCCACAGCACGACCATGAACGGCGCCGCGACCGTGAGCCGTTGGCCACTCAGACCGCTGTGCAATTCGGCGGCGTGCGTCGCATCGATGTGCATGTCGTCACGACTGTTGCTTGCCCGTGGATGATGCGTGATGTTTCCCGCCTGGGTCGGGACGAGGTCCCCATCGGCCATCGTGCCTGTCGCCACAGGCCCGGCAGGCCCGGCGCCTAGGGGGATGACGAAGATGAGGCTCTCGGGCGTGAGATGGACGTTGTGGATGTGGGCTTCCTGCAGCTCACGGCGTTGTTGACCGTTGTTGGCGGGGGTCACGCCGGCGCCGCCGACGTAAACGTCAATCTTGCGGACATCGAGATCCATCTGTCCGCTACGGACCAGAACCTGGAGGCTGTTGGGATTCTCCGTGGCCGAGCCATTCCAAAGCACAGCCCCCGCGAATCCGGCCTCCACCGCACCGTCGCCGCTCCAGGAAACCGACGAGGCGGTCAATTGGCCCAGTTGCGGATCTGCCTGTATGGACCGCCCCACCAGGAGAAGGAAAAGGAAGAGAAGTCCGGCGTTTCGCACCGTGCGCATACCTGCGTCCACGAGCGGCGTCGATTTCGCCTTTGCTAGTTTGGGGGAAACAGGCATTCCGGATTCAGGTCGTAGTCCGGCGGATCCAGGGTGTAGGAGAACCAAGTGCACCGCGGGTAATGCTCCACGACGTAAACGATGTTCTCCACCGGTCCTGGGCAATCGACGGGGCAGTCTGCCATCACGCTGGGGGCAAGCAGGACGGCAAGGCATCCTACCAGGGCGTACGCTAGTGTCTTCATGCAGTTCACCAGGCTGCCCGAAGGCAGCCGGGCGGGTGCAAGCGTGCCGGGTATTTGCGCCCATGTCGCGAGGACGCGGCGGGTTTCGCAACACTTCTGAATGCGTCGCCCCGGCCACGATGAAGGTTTTCGTTCCTCCGCTTATCCTCGAATCTCCTTTACAAGCCTGCCATCCGTTGTGCGTCCGCACGTCCATGGCAGCGCCCGTCACACCTGGAGAATTGGATGGGAACGGCGCACAGCCGGTGGCGCCCTTGCCCGATGGACCTCGCATCGTGGCGAGCCCCGCGCCGCAGATGCTCCTTGCCATGCTGGAGTCAGCACCCGACGCCATGGTCGTGGTCGGAAGGGATGGCCGCATCGTCTACGTCAACGCCCAGACGGAGCGCCTGTTCGGCCACTGGCGCGCCAAGATGCTGGGCGCCCCCGTCGAGATGCTGATCCCCGAACGGCTGCGCGGCCGGCACGTCGGCCACCGCGACGGCTTCTTCGCCCAACCCAAGACGCGCGAGATGGGCGCCGGGCTCGAGCTCTTCGGGCTGCATGCCGACGGCACCGAGTTTCCCGTGGAGATCAGCCTGAGCCCCATCCCCACGGGCGAGGCCCCCCTCGTGAGTGCCGCCATCCGGGATGTCACGGTCCGCAAGAGGCAGGAGGCGAAATTCGAGGGCCTCCTCGAGTCCGCGCCCGACGCCATGGTGATCGTGGACGCCACTGGGGCCATCGTGATCGTGAACGCCCAGACCGAGCGGCTCTTCGGCTACCGCCGCGACGAGCTCGTGGGCCGGAAGGTGGAGGCGCTCATCCCCGAACGGTTCCACGGCAAGCATCCGGGGCACCGCGACGGTTTCTTCGCCCACCCGAAGGCGCGCGACATGGGGGCCGGCCTGGAGCTGTCGGGGCGCCGCAAGGACGGCTCGGAGTTCCCCGTCGAGATCTCCTTGAGCCCTCTGCACACGGAGGCGGGGGTGCTGGTCTCAAGCGCTATCCGCGACATCACGGAGCGGCGCAAGGCCACGACAGCGCTGCAGGAGGCGAACCGGGAGCTGGAGGCTTTCGCCTACTCCGTCTCGCACGACCTGCGGGCACCGCTGCGGTCGATGTCCGGCTTCGCCCAGATCCTGCTCGAGGACCATGGCGCGAGCCTGCCGGAGGCCGCACGCCACGACGTGCAGATGATCGTGGAGAGCGCCCGCGAGATGGGGCAGCTCGTGGACGACCTGCTCGCATTCTCCCGTCTGGGCAAGACGCCGCTTAGCATCCAGGAAGTGGACCCCGCCCGGCTGGCCCGCAGCGTGTGGGAGGAGCTGGAACCCTCCCGCCGCGGCCGCGACGTGCGGCTCGCCATCGGGGCATTGCCCGCGTGCAGGGCCGACCCGGTCCTCCTGAAGCAGGTCTTCGCCAACCTCCTCGGCAACGCCGTGAAGTACACGCGGGCGCGGCCGCGCGCCGAGGTCGAGGTCGGGATTGGCCCCGGCGGCGCCTATTTCGTGAGGGACAACGGCGTCGGCTTCGACATGAAGCATGCGGAGAAACTGTTCGGTGTCTTCCAGCGCCTGCACCGGGCGGAGGAGTACGAAGGGACCGGTGTGGGCCTCGCCATCACCCGCCGCATCATCGCCCGCCACGGCGGCCGCATCTGGGCCGAGGCCGAGGTCGACAAAGGCGCCACGTTCCTTTTCACGGTCCCCGAGGCCATCCCATGAACGGAAACAACATCGAGATCGTCCTGGTCGAGGACAACCCCAAGGACGTCGAGCTGACCCTGCATGCCCTGCAGAAGCACAACCTCGCCAACAAGGTGCACGTGGCCCGCGACGGCCAGGAGGCCCTGGACTTCTTCTTCGGCCCCGACGCCGCGGAGCGCAGCGGAAAGCCCCGCCTGGTGCTCCTCGACCTGAAGCTGCCCAAGGTCTCCGGCATCGACGTGCTGCGCGCCTTGAAGGGCGACCCGCGGACGAAGGCGATCCCCGTCGTCGTCCTTACCTCCTCGACAGTGGACAGGGACATGACGGAGAGCTACCAGGTGGGCGTCAACAGCTACTTGCGCAAGCCCATCGACTTCAACGAGTTCGTCGAGGCCGCGAAGACGCTGGGCCTGTACTGGCTGCTCATGAACCGCGTTCCGCCCTGAGGGACGGCATGCCGAGGACGCTGCGCAGCCGGGGGCGTGGACCAGGGGCGGCCGCGGGGTTGGCGGCGTGACGGGCGCCGAGGCGGCTCCCACGACGCTGCAGGTGCTCATCGTGGAGGACCGGGCGGCAGACGCCGAGCTCATGGTGCGCGAGCTGCAGAAGGCCGGCTTCGACATCGACTGGCAGCGCGTCGAGACCGAACGCGACTACCGCCTGCGCCTTACACCCCGGCTGGACCTCATCCTGAGCGACTACAACCTGCCGGGCTTCGGCGCGTTGCCCGCCATGTCGGCCCTGCGCGAGTCGAGGCTCGAGATCCCTCTCCTCGTTGTGTCCGGAAGCATCGGGGACGAGAAGGCCGCCGAGTGCCTGACGCTGGGCGCCACGGACTACATCCTGAAGGACCGCATGGCCCGCCTCGGCCCCGCCGTCGCGCGGGCGCTGGCTGTCGCCGCCGGTGGTCGAGGCGATGAAGCGGACCTTCGAGGCCAAGGAGCAGACGCTGCTGTTCCTCAATCGCCGCGGCTATGCGCCGATGACGCTGTGCCGCGCCTGCGGCCACGGCATCGAATGTCCGCAATGCTCGGCCTGGCTGGTCG
>JBHEMF010000113.1:0-5793 GCA_046352665.1 Thermoplasmatota archaeon | reverse complement strand
TGATGAGGCGCTGCAGGAGCGGCCGCGTCCCCGGCGCCATGCGGTGGCGTTGGTCCTGCGCGTACGCCGTGAGGCTCAGGCGTTTGCGGAACGTGTAGTGGACGTGGCGGAGTGCCCGCAGGACCGGGCTGTGGTCCCACGTGTTCAACGTGTCCGACCATGCCGGGTTGCGGTGCGGGTCGAGTGCGGCGGCGAGGAGCTCCCCGTCCGGCAGGGCGGAGCCCGTGACTTCGCGGATCACGTTCGCCACGAGCGCCTCCGCGTCCGGTGTCGCGTGCACTAGGATGGAATGCCGGCCGGCCGGGAAGGGCTCCGGCACCGGTGGGGAAGCGGACGCGGCGAGGCGCCACTCGACCTGCTCGTCGCGGGGAGTCGTCACGGTGTGGATCTGCGCCACGAACTCCGGGTCGATGCGGCGCACCTCCTCCACCATCTGGTCCACGACGCGGCGCGCCTCGGCGCTCGCGTTCTGCGCCTCGCACATGCGGACGTAGCGCAGGAGGACGATGCCCGAGATGGTGTGGTAGAGCTGCGTCGCCGCCGCGATGGGGACGACGTAGCGCGCCATCTCCTGCGACTTCTTCTCCGCCTCCTTCAGGACCTCCTTGTCGGACTGCCCCTTCACGCGTCCGATGGCGGCCATCACCTTGCGGTTCACCTCGACGAGGCGGTCGCGCAGGGCGTCGTACGCGTCCCAGGCGCCGCGCACGGCCTCCTCGTAGATGCGCAACGCTTCGGGGTCGGCGCGGACGGACGCCGGCACGTGCACCTCGGCGCGCTTCATCTCGACGTAGCGCTGGCTCTGCTGCTCGGAGTTGTAGAAGATGTGGTTGTGCAGGAACGACTCCACGACGTTGCGCGAGACGCCCTCCAGCGCGAAGACGAACGTCGGGTGCTGGAACGGCGTGTGGTGCCCGGCCTCGTAGATGTCGTGCGCGATGCGGGCGTTGGCGCCGGCGCGCTGCCGGGCAAGGTCCGCGAACGTGGCGAGGGCCGCGCGCACGTCCCCGTCCGCGACCCTGGACGAGACTTGGTCCACGAGGTGGATGCGGCGCTCGTGCGGGGTGTCGAGGCGGCCGATCTCGTCCAGCTCCGCCTTGTGGCGCGGCAGGGCGTCGAGGAGTGTCGTGCGCGTACGCTCGCCCTTCTTGTCGAGGCGGCCCTGGAAGACGAAGTCGCTTGCGTAGCAGGTGCGCGCCGAGGCGACGGCGAGCTCGAACGGGTTGGCCGTGTGGGCGACGAGGCGCACCTGCGGCTCGATCGCGACGACCTCGCGCCGCTGCACCCCCTCGGCCATGGGCACGACCGCCCTACCCTGGAGAGGGGTTTGAACCTTCACCTGCGCCGCAGGTGCACGCGTCGCCTTATCACCGGCCGTTTCCATGCCTGACCATGGACCTCCCGCCCCTCCCCACCGCCGCCGTCGCCGACGCCTGCGTCCGGCTGCAGGTACCCGTCCGCGGCGCCGCACTCCGCCCCGTCCTGCCAGGTCTCGCCGTGGCCGGCCGCGTCCTGCCCGTGCGCCACGCCGGCTCCGTGGACGTCTTCTTCGAGGCGCTGCAGTCGGCGTGGCAGGGCGACGTCCTCGTCGTTGACAACGGCGGCCTCCTCGACGAGGGTTGCGTGGGGGACCTCACGGCGCTCGAGGCCCTGCACCATGGTGTGGCCGCGATCGCCATCGACGGCTGCCACCGCGACACGGAGGCGCTGCGCCGACTCGGGATGCCCGTGTGGAGCCGCGGCGCCTTCCCGTTCGGCCCGCGGGGCGCCCGTCCCCGCCACGCCGGAGCGCTCCTGTCCGCGGAGTTCGGCGGCTTTGCTGTCTCGCCCGGGGACGTCGTGGCGTTGGACGACGACGGTGCGGTCTTCGTGCCCGAAGTCGATGCGGCACGGGTCTGGGACCTTGCCGGCCGCATCCAGCAGGCGGAGGCGGCGCAGGCGTGGTCGGCGCAGCAAGGCGAGCCGCTCTGCCAGCAGTTCGACATCGCGGGCTACCTCGCAGAGCGCGAGCGCGACCCGTCCGCGTCGTTCCGTGCCCATCTGCGCAAGCTCGGCAAGGCCATCGAGGAGTAGTCGGGCGGACGTTCGGCTCGTGTGGGAGACCTGGGATTTGAGGATGGGTAGGCGATTTGCGATTCCGTGTTTGTCGTTCGGGGCATTACGCAAGGGAACCACCGATTGCACCGATTCCACCGAAACGACGCGGGCCTGCGACGTCAGGGACAGGGCCACAATCGTCGTCCGGCCGATTTCGTCAGCCGGAGTCAGCGCCGCCTCGCCCGGGAGGCTTGTCGGCTTTGCGACGGCGGCGTCTTGCACGAGTTGGGCCTCAATGACGGCCTGGGAGGACCGTGGGTCCAGTGAGTGGCATGAACAGCAAGTTTTGTGGTTCCGCTCAGCGGTCTCACTGTTCTCCCAGGCCGCCCGAAGCCAGGAAAGGATTCCACAGGACGGTTCGGTCGAAGAAGTGGACGCCGTCGTCGGACTGCGGGAACCTGGCGCTGGCCTGCGTGCAGCAGGTTGAACCTTGACTGCGCGCGGCTCATGGCTTAAATAACGCAAGGGCCTGAGAACGACTGTGCCAAAACTGGAAGGGGAAGAGGACGACGCGGTGCCCGGCGACCCCGCGGAGGTCGATGCCGAGGACCTCGAGGACGTCCTGGCCGAGCCCGTCCCGGCGGTCAAGGGCGCCGAGCCCGAAGCGGGACTCGAGTCGGACGAGGCCGTCCAGCGCTACCGCATGCCGGACCACCGCAACCGCGAGATGTTCGCCATCGCCGACGAGCTCATGGGCGCCTCCAAGCTCCGTGTCATGTGCGAGGACGGCAAGTCCCGCATGGCCCGCATCCCCGGCAAGATGAAGCGGCGCATGTGGATCAAGCCCGGCGACCTCGTCATCGTGAAGCCGTGGGACTTCCAGGACGACAAGGCGGACGTGAAGTACCGTTACGTCCGCACCCAAGCCACGAACCTGAGCCGCCGCAAGAAGATCCCCGAACTACTGGACGTCGGGTTCTGAGATGGCGGCGGCGACGCAGCCGGCCCGTTGTGCGCCTCGCGTGTGGGAGGCCTGGGATTGAAGGATCCGGAACGATCGGAGATTGCAAGCTCCTTTGCGAATCGCCAACCCCATCCGTTCCTCGAATCCCAGGTCTCCCACACGAAGGAGCACCCGTCCACGTGGAGAGGCGACCTGTGATGGAGCAGGAAGATGACGAGGACCTCACTCCTCTCCTCTCCATCGACGACGACATGCAGGTCCTCGCTTCCAACGACGACTGGGTCTTCCGCAAGGCCGACAAGCTCGTGGGCCAACTGCCGGCGCGCACCGGCGGACCCGACCGCAAGACCGAGGGCGAGGTCTTCGACCAGCCGACCCTCATGGTCCTGCACCGGCTCCTCACACATGGGGTCCTGAAGAGCCTCGACTTCCCCGTCTCGACGGGCAAGGAGGCCAACGTCTTCCGCGGCACGACACCGCGCGGCGGCCTCGTCGCGGTGAAGATCTACCGCGTGAACACCGCGACGTTCAAGCACGTGCTGCAGTACATCCAGGGCGACGAGCGCTTCCAGGGCGTCTCCGGCGACAAGCGTGCCCTTGTCAACGCCTGGTGCCAGAAGGAGTTCCGCAACCTCGCCCGCTACCGCGACGCCGGTGTGCCCGTCCCGGAGCCCTTGAAGGCGCTCTCCAACGTCCTCATCACCGAATACCTCGGCACGAAGGAGGGCCCATGGCCGCGTCTGCAGGAGCTCCGCGACCTCACCGAACCGGCGCGCCTATACGGCCAGCTCGTGGAGGACTACCTCAAGGGCTACAACGAGGCCGACCTCGTCCACGCCGACCTTTCGGAGTACAACGTGCTCGTCGAGGGCACGGACAAGCCGGCCACGGAATGGCGGGCGCGCATGATCGACGTCGGCCAGGCTGTCCTCAAGTCGCACCCGATGGCGAAGGAGTTCCTGCTGCGCGACGTCGCGAACATCACGCGCTACTTCCAGCGCCACGGTGTGCCGGACGCCAAGCCGGAGGACATCGTGGGACGCCTCGTGCATGAACGCAAGCAGGAGCGCGAGCGGGCGCCGTCGCGGCGGCGGGGCTATGGCACGCGGGGGGACGAGGAGGAATGAAACCAGTTCCACCGCGCGCATTCCCAGCCACGGAAAACACGGATCGGTTTGGGTCCGTTTCCGTGATTTCCGTGTACTCCGTGGCCCGGTGGGCGGGAGGGGGGCCGCGATGACGACCTTCATCCGTATCCCGCAGGACCGCGTCGGCGTCGTGATCGGGCCGCAGGGCGACACCCGCCGGACCCTGATCCAGCGCAGCGGCATCCAGATCGAGGTCGATTCGGACCAGAACGAGGTCGCGATCCACGACGAGGCCGAGGGCGTCGATCCGGTCATGGTGCTGAAGGTGAAGGACGTGGTGCGCGCACTTGCCCGCGGGTTCAGCCCCGAGCACGCCATGCGCCTCTTCAGCGACGACTGCTACTTCGAGCTCCTCGATTTCCACGACTACGTGGGCAAGCACAAGGGTCACGTGCGGCGCGTGGCGAGCCGCCTCATCGGCTCCGAGGGCAAGACGCGCCGCATCATCGAGGAGCAGACGGACTGCGACCTTGCCATCTACGGCCACACGGTGGGCATCATCGGCGACCTCGAGGACCTCGGCAACGCCAAGCAGGCCGTGGACATGATCCTGCGCGGCGCCGAGCACGCCTCGGTCTATCGCTTCCTGGAGAACCAGCGGCGGAAGGCGAAGCGCGCCAACGCCGAGATGTGGTAGCGTCACGCTTTGCGGCGGCGCCAGACGAGCCACGCCGCGAACACCGCCGCGGGCACGGCAAGCAGGGCGAACGGCCACCACGCTGCCGGCTCGGCCACTGCGACCCCTGACGGATCCTTCGGAGTGGCTGGCGCAGGCCCGGTTTCGGTGGCGTCCGGGCGGCTTGCGGCCGGCGGCAGCACTCCTTGCAGGGGCACCGTTGGATCGTCAGGAAGCGGCGTCGCGTACGGCGGCGCGGACACCTGGATGGAGAGACAGGCGGTGGCGGTCTCGATGCCGCTTGCCGCCGTGACTGGGATGCAGTGGGAGCCGGCGTCGCCAGCCGACGGTGTCCAATGGACGCATCCGCCTTCGCTGCGGGCGCCCGCGGGGAGCGGCCCGAACGCGAACGTGGCCGGGGCGCTGCCGCCCGTCGTCGTCGCGCACGCGGTGGCGGGTTGCCCGGCTGCGACCATTGCCGACTGGACGGAGAGGGCAAGTGGGACGCATGCCGAGAGGACCAGGCGATCCAGCCGCGAGTGGGATGCGCCGGAGTCGTCGCGTACGGTGAGGCGGACAGGGTAGGTGCCGGTCGCGGCGTACGTGTGGTCGGCGACCCGTCCGTCGGCGGTCGTGCCGTCGCCGAAGTCCCATGCCCACGCCGAGACCACACCGTCGAGGTCGCTCGACGCGCCGCCGTCGAAGCGCACTTTGACGTCACCGCACGTCGGCACGGCCCAGAGCGGCACGGCGCTGGGTGGCGACAGGCCGGGCGCCGCGTCCGGCTGCGGGTCGTCGGGATACGGCAACGGCGGCCCGGCGTTCGCCGCCTGGCATTCCGGCGGGCCGTTCCACACGACCGCGCGCATCTGCGTGGCAGTGGCGCCCAGGTCGTCGGTGACGGTGAGCGTGACCGTGTACGTGGCGGGCGGGCCGTAGAGGTGGCTCGCGAGGGCGGCCGTGTCCGTTGCGCCGTCGCCCCAGTCCACCAGGAAGGAGAGCGGCTGGCCGGTGGGGGAGTAGGAGCC
>JBHEMF010000112.1:0-5832 GCA_046352665.1 Thermoplasmatota archaeon | reverse complement strand
TGGTAGCACTGCTCGCCACCTGCCGTTCGTTGCACGACTTTGACGACCTTAAGATCATTCAGCGCGGCCGCGCCATCAAGACCAGCTGCGGGCAAATGTATTTTGGCGGCAGCGCGATGGTGGCGTTCACGCGCTCCAGGATGCGCTTGTGGGCGTCGATGGCGCCCTGCAGGGCGGCCCCGGCGCGGCGGGCCTTGAAGGCGGCGCCGACGAGATGCTCGCAGCGCTGCTCCTTTGACTCGTTCGCGAGGGTCTGGCAGCGCGCCTCCATCTGGTTCTTGCGCTCCTCCATCTTCTCCTTGGCCTGCTCGCGGCGATCCGGGCCTTGGCCCTGGTCGGGCTTGGCTTCGACGGCGAGGGCGAGGCCGCCCACGGCAAGGAGGCTCGCGGCGAGGATTGCGAAAACGGTCTTCGTGTTCATGTGGCTCCCTCTTGGGACAACCCCTGGATGCCCAGGCGGCGCATATAAACCCCATGAGACAGGGCTGGAAAGGTCAGGGGCCTGGGGGACCGTGAGGACGGTCGGGGGCGACCGAAGCGGGCTCGGGCAATGCCGGCACCGATTCCGGCTTATTTTGCAGGGGGTTGCTGGGCCCATGGCTGCCATCGACGAGCACCACGAACATACGCACACGACCGAGACGCGCGAGGCCGGCGGCGGGAACAACATGGCTTGGGTGGTCCTCGCCGTGGTCCTCGTCCTCATCCTTGGCATCATCCTGTTCTGGATGTTCGGCCGGGGCGGGGACTCCAACAACAACGGCAACGGGGGCGGCGTCTCCGGCGGCGTAAGCGGCGGTGCTGGCGGCGGCGGCACCACCGGAGCCACTTCGGCCCCCACCTCCGGCGGCGGCACGACGTCCTACGCTCCGCCCGTGGGCATGGCCATCGTGGGCCTTGCGTGGCCGACGCGGCGGCATCCCGCTTAGGTCCGACGGCACCGCTTCGACGCGGCACAGCGACACGGTTTCATCCCGACGCACCTTGGTCCCAGCGTGCGCAGGATCGGGGTGCTGGTGGTGGCCGACGAGATCCTGGGCGGTCACGTCCAGGAGTCCAATTCCCACTGGCTGGCGCAGCAGGTGAAGCCCATGGGCGTGAAGCTCGCCCGCGTGGAGATCTGCAGCGACGAGCTCGGCGACATCGTGGCATCGGTGCGTCGCTTCGTCGCCGACCTCGACCTGGACTACGTCGTGACGTCCGGCGGCCTCGGCCCCACGCACGACGACCGCACGATGGAAGGTGTGGCGAAGGCCGTCGGCAAGCCGCTCGTCCAGACGGCCGAGAACCTCGACTGGATGCGGCGGCGCGCCCAGGCCGGCTTCGAGCGCGGCTACTTCCTCTCGCCGGAGCCCAACGCCGGCCTCCTCAAGATGACCTGGCTCCCCGACGGCGCCGGCACCATCCCGAACGACGTCGGCACGGCGCTGGGCGCCATCGTCACCGCCGGCCCCAAGCCCACGACGCTGTTCACGCTGCCCGGCGTCCCGGCCGAGTTCTACCGCATGTTCGACGCCGGCGTCCGCCCTCGACTGCAGGCCAGCCGCGCCATCCACACCGAGGAGCTGGTCCTGCACACCGAGGAGTCGCGCCTGTACGAGACCATGGCGCGGCTGGAGCGGGAGTTCCCGGATGTGGTCCTCGGCTCGTATCCGGAGCGGGGCCGCATCCGCATCCGGGCCACCGGCGACGAGGCGCGCGCCAAAGAGCTCGTCGCGCGGATGGCGAAGGAGGCCAAGGCGTACCTGGAGCCGGGCCGGTCCGGCAAGGTTCCCTGAACGGTCGTGTGGGCGGCTTGGGAAACCGGGAAGACTGGAAACCAGGAAAGCAGGGGGCAGATGCTCGCCGACCGTGTGGGAGGCCTGGGATTTGAGGATGGGCGGGATTCGAGAGGCTTGGTTCCCAATCGCAAATCAAGAGCAATCCTGCAATCCCAAGCCTCCCACACGTAGGTGGAACAGGGTAAGGTCCGTTTTCCAGTCTTCCTCGCTTCCCCAGCCTCCCACACGCGATGGATGACCATTTCCCAACACCCATTCAATCAAGCTCAAACGGCGCACCAGGCTCGGCGGGGCCGTGCCCACCCTCCAGACGTTCCGCCCCGCCGTCGTCGCCACCGCCCAAGGCGTCGCCACCGTTCCCAGCACCGCCGGCGCCGTGATCGACGTGAAGGGCCTCGAGAAGACCTACCCCGACGGCACCGCCGCCGTGCGCGGTGTCACCTTCCAGGTGCGCCGCGGCGAGATCTTCGGCTTCCTCGGCCCCAACGGCGCCGGCAAGACGACCACGATGCGGATCCTCGGCACCCTCCTTGACGGCTCGGGCGGCCAGGCCTCCGTGCTCGGCCTCGACGTGGCCCGGCAGGCGAACCAGATCAAGGAGAAGATCGGCTTCGCGATGCAGGAGGTCGGCATGGACGACCTCGCCACCGGACGCGAGATGCTCGTCCTGCACGCCAAACTGTACGGCATGGGCGGCCGCGAGGCCAAGGCGCGCGCCGAGGAGCTCCTGCGCACCTTCGACCTCCTGGAGCACGGCAACCGCCGCGTCGTCCGCTTCTCCGGCGGCATGCAGCGCCGCCTCGACCTCGCCGTCTCCCTCGTGCACACGCCCGAAGTCCTGTTCCTGGACGAGCCCAGCACGGGCCTCGACCCCAAGAGCCGCGCCGACCTCTGGGCCGTGCTGCGGCGCCTGCGCAAGGAGAAGGGGCTCACGGTCCTCATGTCCACGCACTACATGGAGGAGGCCGACGCCTTGTGCGACCGCATCGCCATCATCCACAAGGGCCGCATCGCCGCCATCGACACGCCCGAGCGCCTGAAGCGCTCCGTCGGGTCCGACACGGTGCGCGTGGTCCTCGCCGCCCCGCCGGACGCGGCGCAGTGGGCTGCCGTGCAGCGCACGTTCGGCGCGCAGAACACGCGGCTCGAGGACGGCGCCATCGACATCCGCGTCACGGACGGCGGGCGCGCCCTGCTGCCGGCCTTGCGCATCGTCGGCGACCTCGGCATCCAGGTCCGCGAGACGAAGGTCCTCTCCCCGACGCTGCAGGACGCGTACCTGCACTACACGGGTGTCCGCCTGGACGCAGAGGAGCCGGCCGTACCTGGCAAAGGACCCAAGGGCAAGGGCGCGAAGCCTGCACAGGCCAACGGCGCCAAGGGAGGTGCCTGAAATGGGCCAACTCCGGAATTTCGGCCTCATGTACGCGCGCAACCTTCGGCAGTTCCCGCGCATCCCCATCGTCCTCGTCTTCGGCATCGTGATGCCCGTCATCCAGCTCCTCCTGTTCGGCAACCTGTTCTCGGGAGTCACGGAGCTCCCCGCGTACAAGCAGAACTACCCTGGCGTCGAGTACCAGTCCTACATCGTCCCGGCCGTCCTCCTGTTCACGATCTTCGTCGGCATGGCCAACTCAAGTGCCGCCCTCATCGTGGACCTGCGGACCGGGTACTTCGACAAGCTCCGCACGACCCCGGCGCGGCCATGGCAGATCTTCACGGCCCGCATGTTCGCCGAGATGACGCGTGTGGCGTTGCAGGGCCTCCTCGTGCTCCTCATCGCACTGGGCTTCGGGGCGCGCGTGGCGACCGGCATCCCAGGTGCCGCCCTCATGATCCTCCTTGCCACCGTGTTCTCTGCATGCATCGCCGGGCTGGGTGTGATGGCGCTTGCCATGAAGACGAAGTCGGACCAGGCGACCCAGTCGGCCTTCCCGCTCTTCTTCGTCGCCATGTTCCTGAGCACCGCCTTCAACGCCAAGGAGGCCATCACGAACACGACGCTGCAGCGCATCATCGAGTTCAACCCGGTCGATTTCCTCGTGCGGTCGCTGCGCGAGCTCATGATCGGCGTGAAGGAGAACGGCCAGATGGTCGCGCACTACCCGTGGGACAAGATCGGCGTCGTGCTGGGTGCTGCCGCCGTGGGCGCCGTGCTGTTCGGACTCCTCAACTTCCGGGTGTACAGGAAATCAGTAGAGGGAAGGTAGGCCCGGCTAACTTACCAACCGAAGGACGGCATCGAAGTGGCGCTTGTCCACGGGCTGCACCGAGAGCCGCGACGCCTTGCCCGAGGTGAGGAGCATGCCGGAGAGGGCCTTCGCCTCACGCATCTCGTCCAGCGGCACGAGGCGCTCGAACTTGCGCACGAAGCCCACGTCCACGTTCTGCCACGTCGGCGCCGCCGGGTCCGACTTGGGGTCGAAGTGGCCGTCCTTCGGGTCGAGGGCCGTCGCGTCGGGGTACGCAGTGCGGACGACCTTCGCGATGCCGGCGGCACCCGGCGGCTCGGCGTTGGAATGGTAGAACAGGACGAGGTCGCCCACCGCCATGGCGCGCATGTGGTTGCGGGCCTGGTAGTTGCGGACGCCGGTCCACGCCGTCCGCTTGTCACGCCTGAGGTCGTCGATCGAGTAGGACTCCGGCTCGGATTTCATGAGCCAGTGGCGAGGCACGCGACGCCGAGCGGGGACCGACCCTTCATGGTTTGCATGGGATTACGGCCGACGAGCCACGGAAGGCACGGAAACCACGGGCCCCTCGAATTTGCGATGGAGTAAGGGCAAACTTCCGGTTTCGTGTTTTTCGTGGTCTTCGTGTCGAGACGACGAAACTTGGCTCCGGCGTCGAACGCAAGCGGAGGCGGCCGCGACGGAGAGGCGCCCGTCAGTGCGAATGGCCGCCGTCGTGGCCGTGCCCTTCGTGCGACTCGCCGTAGCAGCCGCAGTTGCCGCAGCACTCGCCGCCCTTGCAGCCTTCGCAGTGGTCGCAGTCGCAGCCGCCGTAGCAACCGCCGCACGAGGACCAGGCGGACTGCAGCGCATGCAGGCCGGCGCCGATGAGGATGGCCCCACCGACGAGCAGCGCGGGCGCCAGGTCGGCGTTCGATTTCGGGACCAGGGCGAAGGCGGCCACGGCGGCCAGGACTCCGAGCACGATGGCGAGCCACGAGGGCCAGGACCAGCGCATGCGGCGCAATGACGGCCTTGGCGCATGAACCTTCGGATGTGGACCGGTGCGGGCGAAGCGGCCCCCGAGGGGGTCTGCAATCTGTGTCCACGGCAGGGCGTCTCTGGACCGTTCTGCCCGTTTGCGTCTGCCGCCCGTTCAACCGGCTCTTGCATTGGGTCTTGGGGCGCTTGCGACAGACCAAGCGTTCGGTGGACCTGTGAACCACACACCAAAGAAGCCTACCAGCAGCCCCCCCTCGCCAGCCGCCCGCCCCTGGCCGGCGCGCCTCTTCGCGGTGGGCGCCGTCCTGCTCCTCGTCGTCTCCGGCCTCGTGGTCGTGATCTCGGGCCTCATGCACGGCTCGACCCCGAAGGACGCGGCCCAGGAGCAGTCCTCGTACGCCACGGACGCCCTGTCCCGCATCAACGCGATGGGTGCGCTGGACGCCGGCGGACTCAGCCGCGGCCTGCCCGACACCGACGTGGCCGGCGCCGAAGTGGCGAAGCTTACCCAGGAGCTCGCGGCGGCGCAGGCGAGCCTCCAGGCAGCCCTCGCGGCGGCCGGCGACCTGCCGGCGCTGCCTGACGGCTACGTGCCCGGCACCGACGTGGGCCTCGACGTCCCCGTACCGCAGGCCGGCGCCTACAAGCTGCCGGACTTCGGCGGCGGTCTCCAGGTCGGCGACTACGTCCCCGTCGATGTCCTCGGCGACGCAAGCCCCGTCGTGAACCGCACGGGCCTGCACATGCCTTCGTCCGGCAACCCGACCGTGGACCAGGCGCTCTCCCAACTCCTCGGCGCCTGCGTGGCACTGCGCGACCTCGTCGAGCAGGGTCTGGGGATCGATCACCATGCCGTCGCCGAGCACGCAGCTCTTGCC
>JBHEMF010000111.1:0-5847 GCA_046352665.1 Thermoplasmatota archaeon | reverse complement strand
CGGTAGAGCATGGCGTTGCGGTACTGCACCCCGGGATGGAACTCGAGCCGGCCGCCGGCCGCCTCCAGGTGCTTCTTGAGGGCGCGGTTGACGGGCCCCACGCGCAGGCCGAGCGTGAACGTGCCGAGGAAGGGCTGGTTCGTGGCCAGGCAGGTCTGGATGCCGGGCCGGTTCAGGCGGGCGAAGGCCTCGCGGGCGCCGGGCAGCCAGACGAATCCTTTCTTGCGCACGACGGCGAGCTTGGGGTTGCGGTTGAAGACGCCGTCGCGGTCGAGGAAGACCGTGAAGGGCGGGCGGACGGCCTTGGGTCGCGGCCTACGCGGGGTCGTGCGCCGGCCCGCGCCATGCGGTCGCGTCATCCCAATTCGCCCAGTGCAGCGAGGCGTTCGGCATAGACGTTGTGCTTGTGGATGGACTCCTCGGCCTCGGACGAGACGAAGACGGCGGCCGCGGCGCCAAGGTGGCGGTAGCGGTCGCGGACACGGTGCAGGACCTCGCGCACGACGTCCTCGACGAAGCGCGGGTTGGCGTGCGCCTGCATGACGAGGTCACCTTCGTCGCCGCGCTTCAGGAGCTCGAACGTGGGCGCCGACAATGCCGCCTCGCAGACGTCCACCAGGTCCGAGGCCTCGACGTCGCCGCCCCGGGGCACCTCGACCTTGAGGGTGACACGGTTGCGCTGGTTGTGCGTCATGACCGGCACGCCCACTGGCGCTTTCTTTCCAAGGCGGTGCCGGACGGTCTCCATGGCGCAGGGGCAGGCCGTCATGCCGACGACCTCGACGCCGATGCGCCGCATGACCGTCGGGGCCTTGCCGGCGCCGCGTTGCGCCTCGGCCTCCGCGAGGACCCCGTACGCCTCGACGCTGCGCTTGCCGCCGGGGTTCTTGCGGCCAAGGAAGAAGTCCGCCTTGGCTGCGACGTGCGCCTGGCCGGCGTAGTCGTGCCGCTCCAGGAGCCGGAGGGCCAACCGGCTGCAGAGGTGCTCCAGGCCAGCGTCCTCGCGGCCTTGCGTCTCCTCGTCGAGGATGTCCGCGAGTGCTTCCAGGTTGCGGCTCATGTGGGTGCCCTTCTGCGACGGCGGCAGGTCCACGAACAGGTCGAACGTCGCGACCACACCTTGCGGCGGGTGGCCGGGCCGGTGCACGGTGACGGGTTTCTTGACGCCCTTCACGCCGACGCGGGTGAGTCGGTAGGGCCGGTTGGCGGCCTGGGCCTGCACGTCGGGGGAGCCTTTGGCGACGGCGCTGGCCTTCTGCTTCGTCGGGACGGCGCGGGCCACGACGGGGCGAGTCCCGTCCCGCACATAATGCACGCGGCGCGTGGGTAGTTCGTGGTTTTCGAGGTTTTCGTGTTTTCTGGTCGCGAGGTCTTCACGGGAAAGCCATGCCGTGACGCTACGCAACGAACACGAAAACCACGAAACGCACGAACCGAACGGAACGACCATCCGCAGATGACGCAGAAGACTGCCTATCCCTTGGTCGTTCATCTGCGAAATCTGCGAAATCTGCGGATCCGTTGCGCGCCGTCAAAGTGACCTGGCCAAGGGCCGCTTAGGCCATTCCCGTGCAAACTCGACGCGACCCATCCGCAGATGACGCAGATTACGCAGAGGACGACGTGTCCGTTGGTCGTTCATTTGCGGAATCTGCGAAATCTGCGGATCGGTCGGTCAAGGTGCCCGGGCCAAAGGCCGCTTCGGCCTTTCCCGGATGAACTCGACGCCCGCAGCACTGTGGGCGCCCACCGGCGGCGTCACGGTGGGGTTCAGGCCGGGGACGCGCGGCGGCTCGGGCTTCGCCAGGGGCTCCGCCTTGGGGCGGATCCACAGGAGTTCGTTCAGGCGCGCCTTCACGGCGGGCCACTCCTCACCCACGATGCTGAAGACGTAGGCGTCGCGGATGAAGCCGTCGAGGAGGATGCGTTCGTTGCGCATGAGTCCCTCGCGGACGGCGCCGATGCGCTCCAGGGCGGCGACGGCGGCCTCGTTGCGCACATCGACCTTGAACTGGACGCGGATGGCCTCCATCTTCTCGAAGGCGTGCGTGAGGAGCAGGAGCTTGGCCTCGGTGTTGGCCGGCGTCTTGCGGTGGCTCTTCCCAAGCCACGTGTGCCCGATCTCGAGGCGGTGGTGGCGGGCACTTGCGTTGAACATCGCAGTACAGCCGAACGCCTTGCCCGTCACGGAGTCGCGCTGCAGGAACGGCAATGCGGACCCGGCGGCCTGCTCGTCGAGGCGGCGCTGGATCCAGGCACGCAGGTCCGCCTTCGACGATTCGAGTCCGGGCGCGAGGTGCTGGAAGAGGCCCGGTTCCACGGCGTCGGGCCACAGTTCGTTTGCGTGCTCCACGCGCAGGGGTTCCAGGATGACGTGGTTGCCGCCGAGGGTGACCTCGCGCAACTCCATCTCGGTGAACCAGGGGGGTAGGGGCATGCTCTGGACGCGGCCAGGGACAGGGACCCCTTAATGTCTGTTCTGGACGGTGCGCAGAGGGGAAAACCAGGAAAACGCATGGTGTCCGCAGCCTGAGCTTCGGCTACCCAACACGAAACCACGAAAACTCACGAAAACCGCCCGCGGCTCGGCAACGCTCCAACGTCGGTTTCGTGCGTTTTCGTGGTTTTCGTGTTTCGTTGCGCGGCGCCGGGCACGATGAAACGCTTCGGAAGTTTCCTGGGTTCCAGTCTTCCTGGGTTCCCAAGCCTCCCGTACGCGATGGAAGCCTAGCCGTCCGCCGTATTGTACCGCGCCGCAAAACCTAAACCCAAGCTTTCCTGGAACGGGCCGTGAACAGGAACGTCCCCGTCGGCGTCGTCGAGGACGCGGGCTACACGAGCGTCGATCCGGCACCTCCGCTCGACGGCAAGGCGGCGGCGTACCAGGGCAAGGTGGCGGACCTGCGCGCCCGTCTCGTGGATCCTGCGGTGCCCATGTTCCAGCGGATGCGCTGTGTCTTCACGCTGCGGAACCTGGGTGGGGCCGCAGCCGTGGAGGCCCTTGCCGCCGCGTTCTCCGACCCCTCGGCGCTGCTCCGCCACGAGGTCGCCTACGTGATGGGACAGATGCAGGACGCGCACGCGGTACCATTCCTCACGGCGGTCCTGGATAAGCCGGACGAGCACGTCATGGTCCGTCACGAATGCGCTGAAGCGCTCGGTGCCATCGGCCGGCCGGAGTCCGTGCCGGTGCTGCAGCGTTTCCTGCGCGACCCCCATCCCGAGGTGGCCGAGTCCTGCGACGTCGCCTTGGACCTCATCGCGTGGGTGAACTCGCGCCAGTTCGAGTACGCGGACGCCTAGCCCCGGTTGCCGCCTCCGCAACCCTGCCGGGAGCGCCGCCTACAAGGGGAACCTCCGCCCCGTACCAGGTTGTGCCCCGCGAGACCGCCGCCCTCCTGGTCGTGAGCGGCAAGGGTCGCGATTCCTGGCTCCTCTCCGCCCTGCTCTCTGCCGTCCTGGACTCCGCCGAGCAGGAGGTCTTCGTGGAGTGGGCGCCCACGCTCGCCAAGGCGCTGGAGCGACTCACGGCCCGTTCGTGGCAGGCCGCC
This sequence comes from Thermoplasmatota archaeon, assembly GCA_046352665.1. GTDB lineage: Archaea > Thermoplasmatota > E2 > JACPAO01 > JAHFTW01 > JAHFTW01. The sequence continues at coordinate 2,296 of JBHEMF010000111.1, read as the reverse complement.
CTCGTGGACGAGCAGGTGGGCGACGAGACCGGCCTCGAGGTGGTCCGCCAGGCCCGCAAGCGCGCCGTCGCCGTGCCAATGGTGCTCTGCATGGCGCACGAGGACAAGACGCTCGAGGACATCGCTCTCGAGGAGGGGGTCGCCGAGGTCCTGCCGCTGTCCACCGCCTCGCCGCGCCGGCTCGGGCAAGTGCTCCACTCCGCGATGATGCGGGGGCGGGGGCAGGGCCGCAACCGCGCCGCCGGCGACCGCTATGCCCAGATGTTCGCCGAATCCCCCGTCGCGATGAGCCTCACGAGCGTCGAGGACGGCAGGTTCCTCGACGTGAACGCCGCGTTCTGCCGGCTCCTCGGCTACGGCCGCGACGAGATCGTCGGCCACACCTCGCAGGAACTCGGCATGTGGGCCGAGGACCGCACCCGCAACACGCTCCGCGCCCGCCTCAAGGAGACAGGCACCGTGGAAGGCATGGAGACGCTGCTGCAGGACCGCGAGGGGCGCCTCCTGCACGTCCTCTCCACCTCGCGCCTCATGAAGGTGGACGGCAAACCCTGCATCCTCGCCCTCACGATGGACATCACGGGCCAGCGGCGCGCCGAGTCCGACCTGGAGCGTCGCGACGAGCAGCTCGAGGCCGCCGAGCGCGTGGCCGGTTGGGGGTCGTGGGACGTGGAGGTGCCGACGGGGCGGATGCGCTGGTCGCCGAACCTGGAGCGGATGCTGGGCCTTGCCGACCTGCCGCGCACCCTGGAAGGTTACCTCCAGCGCGTGGGCCCCGCCGACCGCGACCGTGTCGCCGAGGCGTTCCGGCGCGCGACACAGCGCGGCGCCCCCTTGAAGGTGGTGCACGGCATCCAGTTGCCAAGCGGAGAGGTGCGCGAGATGGAGCTCATGGGCATGCCGGAATTCGACGTCCAGGACGAGGCGCTTGCCATCTCCGGCACCGTGCGGCCTGCCGAGCCGTCCCGGCCGCGGCGCGAGCAGGCCCGCCCGCCGAAAACCCGCACGCCGCGCACGGAAGGGCTGGCAAAAAGTCAAAATAAGGCCGCCGCCTAGGCAATGCTAGATTGTGGCATACACAATGCCACACAACCACCCCAGGTGACTCCATGGACCTCAAGCAGATCAAGGGCCTCGGCCCCGCAAAGACCCAGAAGCTTCGCGCCGCCGGCATCGGGACCGTCGAGGCTCTCGCCCGCTCGGACCCTGCCGCCGTGGCAGCGGCCTCCGGCATCCCTCTCGACCAGGTGAAGGGACTGAAGCACCGCGCCGCAGCCCTCGCCCTTCTGGAGGACCTGAAGGGCGTCGGCCCCGGCACGCTCGAGACACTTTCGGACTCCGGCGCGGAGAGCCTGCGCGAGCTCTACGATGCAAGCGCCGACTGGCTCGAGGCCGAGCTCAAGGTGGTGCAGCGCAAGCTCGCCCAGTTCCAGTCGGAGGCCGAGCGCCTTGCCCAGCACGTCGCCACCGAGGCGAAGACCCCCGAAGGCCGGCAGCGCCTGGCCATCGAGACCTCCCGGCTTGCGCGCGCCGGCGCGGAGAAGGCCGAACGGAGCGGCCGCCAGGCACTCGTCACCGCCCAGCGCGCGGCCCGCGACATCCAGAAGCGCGCCCCCTTCGTCCTGAAGCAGGCCGAGGTGCGCGTGAAGGAGGCCGAGACACGGCTCAAGGCCGCCGCGGCGAAGACGGAGAAGGTCCTGCGCGCCGAAGCCGAGAAGGCCCGCGCCCGGACGGAGCGCGTCGTCCGCCGCGCCAAGTCCCGCGTCGGCCAGGACTGACTGCGCCGGCGAGAGTTCCGCTAAACGGTCGAGTCGTGTCGCGCAAGTGCCTTCTGCACGGCCTCGGCCAGGACGACGGCGTCGAAGGGCTTCGCGAGGTAGCCCTCGACCTGGTGCTCGTTGATGGCGCGCGCGGCCACGTCCACCGACGGGTACCCCGTCATGAGGATCACGGGCAGCCCTGGCTCCATCTCGTGGGCGCGGCTTGCGAACTCCAGGCCGTTCCGGCCGGGAAGCCGGTAATCCACGACGGCAAGATCGACGGGGGCCTCCTGCACCATGGCGAGGGCGGCGCCGCATGAGCGTGCGACCCGGACGACGGCGCCGGGGACGAAGCGCTCGATGGCTTCCTGTGCGGAGGCGGCAAGGTCGGGCTCGTCCTCCACGATGAGGACGGTCTGGTGAACGCCAGTTCCCACGCGTCACCTATCTCAGAAATACGACGTGGGGGCGAGGCGTCATGATCGCAACTGCTTCAAGGTCGACACGAACCTGTCCGCCGGGAGCGCGTTGAGCAC
>JBHEMF010000110.1:0-5874 GCA_046352665.1 Thermoplasmatota archaeon | reverse complement strand
GAAGTCGATTACAAGCTCGCCGACTCCGGCTACGCGCGCCAGGTGATCGACCTCGCGTGGGGTGCCGCCCTCACACGCTACCTCTCGATCGCGGGCGGCCGGCGCGGACGCGGCTTCCTCTCCGTGGGCCGCGTGCAGACGCCCACGCTGGGTGTCGTCGTGGACCGCGAGAAGGAGCGCATCGCCTTCGTGCCACAGGGCTACTGGGAGGTCGAGGCCGACCTCTTGGCCCCGCCCACGATCCAGGCGATGCACGAGAAGTCGGGCTACAAGACCGTGAAGCCGGACGACCCCGAATCCGAGGACGCCGGCCGCGGCTTCAGCCTGGAAGGGAAATTCCAGTCCCCGGTGGAGGCGCAGGCCGCCGTCGAGGCCGTGAAGAAAGCCGGCAAGGCGAAGGTCGTCGCCGTCGAGGGCCGCGAGCGCACGGCCCGGGCGCCCACGCCCTTCTCCACGACCTTGTTCCAGGCCGAGTGCTCAAGCCGCCTCGGCATGGGTGTGAAGCGCGCCATGGACGTGGCACAGCGCCTCTACCTCGACGGCTTCATCTCGTACCACAGGACGGAGAACACGGTCTATCCGCCGACACTCGACTTGGGCGAACTCGTCACCATGCTCGAGAAAGGCGGCCCCGTCCGCGAGGACGCGCAGTGGACGGCGAAGAACCGCCGTCCCGAAGCCACGCGCGGCAAGAAGGAGACGACCGACCACCCGCCCATCTACCCCACGGCCGTCCCAGGCCCGGACGCCAAATTGGGCGACGTCGAGCGCAAGGTCTGGGAGCTCGTTGCGCGCCGCTTCCTTGCGACCTTGAGCCCAGACGCCCGCGTGCAGCAGACCACCGTCCGCTTCGACGCCGGCGGCGAGCCCCTGCGCACGACGGGCCAAGTGACGCTTTTCGCCGGATGGCGCAAGGTCTACCCGTACGCCGCCCCCGACGAACGCCCCCTCCCCGCCCTCGCGGAAGGCCAACTCCTCCCCGTGCAAGGCGTCCACATGGAGGCCAAGCAGACGCAGCCGCCCAGCCGCTACGGCCAAGGCTCACTCATCGCGAAGATGGAAGAGCTCGGCATCGGCACCAAGGCCACACGGCACGAGACCATCCAGAAGCTCATCGACCGCAACTACATCACGGACAACCCCGTCGCACCCACGACGGTGGGCTTCGCCGTGACGGACGCCCTCGAGACGCACGCCCGCACCATCACGGAGGCCGCCATGACGGCCGAGCTCGAACGCGAGATGGACGAGATCGCCGAAGGCAAACGCACCCTCGACGACACTCTCGCCGACTCCCGCGCCAAGCTGCACGGCGTCGTGGACACCCTGATCGCGCACAAGGACCCCATCGCGGAGCAAGTGAAGAAAGCCCTCGACGAGGACGCCTACGCCGGCATCTGCCCGGAGTGCGGCAAGGAACTCCTAGTGCGCGCCAACCGCTTCGGCGGCCAATTCGTCGGCTGCAAGGGCTACCCCGACTGCAAGGTCACGTACAACCTCCCGGCCCGCGGCCGCATCGTCTTCCGCGAGGACCCCTGCGCCGAGTGCGGCGCCCCCTACATGCTGCACGACGACCGGGGCCGCAAGCAGGAATTCTGCCTGAACCCCGGCTGTGTCACGCGCGCCGCCGCCATCGCGGAGGAGAAGATGGCGCTCGGCACCTGCCCCAACTGCAAGAAGGGAACGCTCCAGGTCACGCGGAGCCGGAACTTCAAGCGTTTCGTCAAGTGCGACGACCCCGAATGCATGGCCCCGAACGGCAAGGGACCGCAGACCTACCCGCTGCCGCAACGCGGCGAGATCGTGTACGAAGGTGTCGTGTGCGCCACCTGCGGCAGCCCACGCGTCATGGTCCTTACCAAGGGCCGCAAGCCGTGGGACATCTGCATCAACATGGAATGCCCCTCCGCCAAGAAGGAGGAGAAGGGCAAGAAGGTGGAGAAAGAAGAGCCTCCCGCCGAAGCGGCCGCAAGTGGCGAGGAAGTCATCGCCAAGCCGAAGGGCAAGAAGGCCGCGAAAGCCGCCTAGACTCCTGTGCCATCCAAGAAGTCGAGTGCGTCCTCCACGATTTCGTACATCGCCTGCCGGTGATGGATCCGGCGTTGGGCGAGGCGGTCGCGGAGGACGGCCGGCATGGCGACGTTCACCATCCAGATGGGGTTGGGCATGGTGACGTGGAAACCTGGGTGTCGGATGACGGCGCGGGTGAGTGGACTGAATTGGGCACACGTTGGTGTACTGTGGTAAACCATACCGTGGTTCAGGCTACCAAAGTTCAGGCTTGCCCGCCGTCAGCAACCCCGCGGGTTGATGGTGAAGTCGGGTCTCGCCTGCCCCACCCGCACCGTTGGTCTAGGGGTATGACTTCAGCCTAGCCGACGCCCGCCGCGGCGGGCCGCCGGCGCGCCTGCGGCGCTGCTGCGCCGTAGGCTTCCAAGCTGTCAGCAACCCCGCGGGTTTATGGTGAAGTCACGTCTCGCGGGCCCCACCCGCACCGTTGGTCTAGGGGTATGACTTCAGCCTTCCAAGCTGTCAGCTCGGGTTCAAATCCCGAACGGTGCATTGAACAGACCTCTGCTCTGCGTCGCTCGAATCGCAGCCTTGCCGCGGTTTCCGCCACGATACTCTGCCTTCGGCGCGGATTCGCAAGTCGTTTTGCCTCATTTTTCCTGCCGCGAAGGCGTATCCATTCAATCCGTCCACGACAATGGATAAAAGGTGGATGAGTTCGAAACTCCAGGCATGAAGATGATGAGCGCCCTCCTCAAGCTGGGGCGCGAGCTGCGTGCCGACGCGGAGCAGGACGGCGACCGCCTCAGTCTCGAGATGACGCTGGCGCAGCGCCGCGACGTCCACCTGCGCCTCCTCCGGTACCGGCTCGACATGGAAGTCGACGAGGCGGACAAAGCCGTCCTCGTCTTCGAGTCGTTGTGGGAGAAGGGCGGCGGGCGGATGCACGTCGATCTCGGCCCCAAGCTGTGGGGCGTCGATGAGCCGTTCCAGGTGGACAACGTGCCCAGCAACCCGGGACTCGTTGCACAGGTGAAGCTGTTCACGATGCGTTACCCCGGCATGCCGGACGTGAACGCGTTGCGGGAGAGACTGAAGTGGACGTGCCAGCGGGCGGGTTTCAACCTGCGGCACTTGGCGCCGCTTGTGTAAGAGCCGCGCGAGCGTTTCGACGGCATCGACCGTTGTGCTGAGGTGAGAGTCCACCATGTTCCTGCGAAGTCTGTCAAAGGGCCACGCCAGTTCCGACGACGGCGACAGGCGGCAACTGGCCCTCCAAAACGGATTACGGGGGCGGGCGAGGCGCGCCGTTTCCCTTCTGCGCCGTACATCATGACGGTTCGCTCGACGTGGGCGTCGTCGGACTGCAGGAACCTGTCGTAGGACGGCGTGTGGCAGATTCCAGTCGGAATTCGCCCAACAACGTTCCCGTGCGACGGGTTTCGAAAGGGCCTCGCAGTCCGACGACGACGGCTTGCCGGCCCTCAAGTTGGCGGCGCGGCAGCGCCGCGATCGCAACGTGCTAGAGTTTCGGTACTTCGCGAATGCGGTCGAATCGTTGCACTTTGAACGCGCTCCCCATGCCGCTGGGCAACAGCAGTTGTCGCAGGCGCAGGTACGACGACGCGCCCGCGACTGTGTTGCGGTCGATCTTGTTGAGTTCGTCTAGGATGCCATGCCGGAGGAGAAAGGCTTCCAAACTTTCGAATGCGGTTTCCCGGAATCCATTGGCCCAGAAAGATGTTTGAGAAAAATCGACGGAGGCAGTGAGATCGACCTCCCCGGGATGCTCCAGCCATGATGCATGGGCATGTGCCCTGTATGCCCGCACCGCCTCCATCCCGGCAGCAAGAGGTCCGCGTCGGCCATAGTCGATGAGGATCATCGTGAGCGTGTCGGCTCGCGGGACGTCGGCTATCCAAGGCCCCAAGAAATTGTGATGGATGACCTGCTGGCCTTCGGAAGCAACCGCGCCTTCAGCCCATGCCCAAGGCGGTGGCGCTTCCGATGGCAGCCAAGACGCTTCGAAGCGAGAATCCGTTGTAGCCACGGAAAGTCGCTGCCACTCGCCGCTCCTCCAGCGTTGCACCTCGAAAGGGATGGCATCCACCACCTCGCAGGCGATGACGGCTTGCCAGTCTTCCCCCTCGATGAATGGCCCCCCGCCGTATCCGAAGGCCGTGATTTTCTGGATTCGGGAGTCGTCGGAGAACTGGTGGCGCTGGTGTTCGGGGCTGAGTTCTGCGTGGCACCAGAGGATGCTTCGTGCCAGTTCTGGCAGCTTGCGGTCTAACCACAGCAGTGCATTCCGTGCAAGGTCGCCTTCTCCGCCACCGAACTCCACGACCCTCCAAGAACCCGGTTCGCCTGCGCCACGCCAGGAATCGGCTAATTCCTTGGCCACGGCCTCTCCCATGAATGGATGCAACGTCGGCGGCGTCACGAAGTCCGCATCCCGCCCGTAACCGGTCTTGCGTCCCGGTTTCATGTAGTACCCGTACTGCGGATGGTATAGGCACAATTCCATCCAGCGCGAGAACGGGATGGGTCCGGTCCGCCGGATCTCCTCGCGGATGATCTCGGCCAGTTCCTCGGACACGTTGCGTCCACGGGCGGCCGCCAGGAAAACCCATCGCTGCGCAACCGGCAAGTGCCGAGCCGCCCTTGGCCGCATCGTGTACTCTTTCGACGATTCCGTCGAGGTGGGGCGTGACCACCGTGACGTCGGGGTCGTGCTTGCGACCCACATCCGAAAAATGGGTTGAGCCATCCGCCACGAGGAGGTCCTCTGGACGGAAGGGGGGAAGAAAGTGGCCGTCGTCTTCGGCGTCACTTCGCCCTTCGGTGGGGCGCGGGGTCTTTCGATCTTCATGCGTGGTGCTGCCGGTGTGGCTTGGATGCTGCGCGTCGAGCAGCTCGAGGCAGGGACGAAGGTGAGCGCCTGGGCGGGCGGCACCGAGGGCTGGGCCGGCTTGGACTGGGGCCGCAACAAGGGCGTGGTACGGCGCATCATGGACGGCGTGCGGTGACGTTTTTCCGACTTCTTGTGGGCAGTCTTGTCCAAGGAGCCAAGTTGCGTCGCCCGGCGCGTCCCGTCGTTTCCTCTGGAAACGTGCCATCAATACCCCTTTAAGCCACCCCACTTTGGCCGCGACCGAAGGGGGTTCAAATACGGCGTCTGAAGCCCTGATGTACCTGCCCATGGTGATCCTGGGCGCCGTGGCGTTCCTCCTGGTCCTTGCCACTTTGGTGGGAAACAAGTTCCTGGGGCCGAAGCACGCGAGCCCGAACAAGGTCTCCACGTACGAGTGCGGCGAACTTGCGACACCGGGAGCCCGCGGCCCCATCGACGTCCAGTACTACATGTACGTCCTCACGTTCCTCATCTTCGACGTGGAGGCGATGTTCCTCATCCCCTTCGCGATCAAGTTCAAGTCGCTGGGCTGGGGCCCCATCCTCGCCATCGGCATCTTCGTCTCCCTCATCCTCGTCGGGTTCGTGTACGAGGTCAAGAAGAAGCTCCTCTCCTGGAGGGTCCTGGAATGACGGACCCGGCGTCGCCCGCATCCCTGAGCCCTGCGGCAGCCGTGCCGGCGTACGACCCCGCCTCCGCGCGCATCCCCATCGTTGTCGAGGAGCAGAAGGAGGGCATCATACTCACCGTCGCCTCGAAGATCTTCAACTGGGGGCGCTCGAACTCGCTCTGGCCCTTCACGTTCGGCCTCGCCTGCTGCGCCATCGAGATGATGGGCTCGGTCAACTCGCGCGTGGACATCGCGCGCTTCGGCTTCGAGGCCTTCCGCGCCTCCCCGCGCCAGGCCGACCTGATGATCATCTCGGGCCGGATCGCGATCAAGATGGCGC
>JBHEMF010000109.1:0-5943 GCA_046352665.1 Thermoplasmatota archaeon | reverse complement strand
CTCGTACGGCCGGCTGCGCCGGCCGCAGTCAGCGCCGTCTCGCCCTTGGGGCTCGCCGGCTTCCGCGCGCCCCCAAAAACGCAAATTGAGGGCCAGGTCCTACAAGGCGCCGCCGTCGTCGGAACGAACGTGGCTTTCAGATTTTTCCCGAGACAGGGCCACGAAAATTGACCGAGGTTGTACCTGCTACTCGTCAGGAAAAACAACGGGTTCCTGCAGTCCGGCGACGGCGACTTGCACGACTGAACCATCGAAGCCACACGCGCCTCGGGCGCGCTCCGCGCGCCCCCCGAAACGCATTTTGAGGGCCAGGTCCTGCAAGGCGCCGCCGTCGTCGGAACGATTGTGGCCCTGGCAGACACAAGAACCTCTTGGGGCCAAACGCGGGCCTTCAAAACTCACTCGCCGCCAAAGGGGCTATGCTCACTCCAGCGTCGCATGCCTCCAAAACTCATCGGCGCCAAAGGGGCTATGCTCATTCCAGGGTCGCGTGCCTTCTGCGCATCTCGGCCTCGCCCTCGCCCAGCCTTTCCATGAGCATCGCGACGACCGCGTCGAAGAAGAGCCAGGCGCTCGTCTCGAAGATGGTGCCGAGCGGTGCGAGCCTCGCGCGTCCGCCGTTGCTGTCGGGCGGGATGAGCGGGACGACGACGTGGGCCAGGCGGGCCAACTCCGAGTCAGGCTGGGCGGTGATGGCGACGACGGTGGCGCCCTGCCGTCGGCCCAGCTCGGCAGTCATGACGACGGGGTACGTGGTGCCGGAGCCGGAGACCAGGACCACGACGTCGTCGCGCATGACGGGCGCCGTGATGGTCTCGCCCACGACGTACGTCTGGTAGCCCAGGTGCATGAGCCGGACCGCGAAGGCGCGGGCCACGAACCCCGACCGGCCACGGCCGTACAGGAAGACGCGGCGCGCCGGCTGCAGCGTGTCGAGGAACTTCGTGAGCGGCTTGGGCGGCAGGTCAAGGACCCCGCGGGCGGCGGCGACGATGTAGTCCAGAGGCTCGCCGAGGGGCATCGGCCCGCGGCCGGACTTCTTCGCCGCGCGCGGCGGCAGCGCCTCAGTCCTCCTCGTCGCCGGCGGCCGAGCCGACCGTCTTCAGGATGGGCAGGCCGCGCTTGTTGTAGCGGACCTCCTTCTCGTCGGGGACCTTGAAGATGGCCGAGAAGCCCTCCTTCTTGTCCTTCGCGAAGACGAAGCGCTCCTCCTTCTTCCAGAGGAAATACGTCTCGCCCTTGCCGTCGCCGTTCAAGGCATCGACCTCGACCTGGCGGCGCTGCTTGGGGGTGCTCTGCCGAACCTTGGGCACCTTGTTCTCCGGCAGGTCCCAGATCGTGGGGCCGCGCCAGCCCTTGTGCTGGATACAGAACTTGCCGCGCCCGTCGGCCTTCTTCTTGCAGCGGTCGCCGGACTTGGTGAGGGCCTCGCAGTCGGGGATGGCGGCCTTGCGCGCGGCCTCGGCCTCGATGGCGAGACGCTTGTCCTCCTCGCGGCGCAGCTTCTCGGCCTCGCGCTCGGCGCGCTTGCGGGACTCCTCCTCGTCCTTCACGCGGCGCGCCTCCTCCTTCTCCTTCAGCTGCTCGGCCTGCCGCTTCGCCTTCTCCTCCGCCTGGATGGCGTCCTGCATCTCGCGGGCCACACGGGCGTCGCGGCGCTCCTTCACGCGGTCGAAGACGATGTTCATGTACATCGCGTCGTGCTCGAGGATGGGGCTCGTCGAGATGATGGTCGCCGACATGTTGTGGTCGAGGAGGACGTCGCAGAGGGGCTCGAACTTGAGGTCGCCCTTCTTGATGGGCAGGCGGTAGCGGGCGTTGCCGTTCTCGTAGTGGATGCCCGTGAAGTGGATGAGGTAGTGCTCGGATTTGAGGGCGGCAAGCTTCTCGAAGACCGCCATGAAGTCCTCGGGGTTCTGCAAGATGCCGTTGCCGCGCGCGTGGATGTGCGCGAAGTCGATCACGGGCAGCACACCCTTCACTTTCTGGCAGACCTCGACGACCTCCTCCAGGCTGCCGAAGACGTTGCGCTTTCCCATGATCTCGATGCCGAGCCGCGGCTTCCAGCCCTCGCGCACGAAGACGTTGCGGAGCTCGCGCACGTTCTTCACGATGCGCTGCATCGTCTCCTCCTTGGACAGCTCGCCGTAGAAGCCGGGGTGGAAGACCACGGTCTGGGCGCCCATGAGGTGGGCAAGCTTGCCCGTGGCGAGGATCTTGTTGAACGACATCTCGACGTTCGCCTCGTCGCCGGCCAGGTTGATGTAGTACGGCGCCTTGACGTGCAGCTCCACCTGCGCCTCCTCGGCGGTCTCGCGCACCTTCACGGCCTCCTCCTCCGTCATGCGGATGCCGCGCACGAACTGGACCTCCATCGCGTCGAGTTCCAGGTTGCGGGTGTAGATGATGCCGTCGCGGACCGTGCGGCCCTTGCAGGAAAGCGGAATGCCGGCGGGGCCGAAGGTGATCATGGCGCGGGGGCCGGCTACGAAGGGCCCCTTTAAAACGTTCCAGAGAGCCGCGGGCGCCGCCGCGGCTCCACCTGCTGCATCGGAAAGACAAGCCTCTTGAAGGAGGGGGGACTTGAAGGATTGCCATGGCGACAGAGATGGCCCCCGACGCGGGCGGCTCCGACCCCCTTCGACGCACGTTGGACACGCTCCACCTGGACCCCAACGCCGCCGCCGAACGGCCGTACCTCGAGAGCATGCTGCGCCGCCTCGGCTACACCGAGTCCGAGATCCAGGCCTACCTCGGCAACGCGCCGGGTGCTGCCGTCGAGGTCCCCGCATCGACCACGGCCCCCGACACCGGCGCCGAGCGCCAGATCGAGGTCGAGTACACGGGCCCCGGCCTGAAGGACTTCAAGCTCGTGGTCGGCGTCGAGCAGAGCGAGCTCCCAGCCATCCAGGCCGGCGAGGCCGGCACGGAGGTCTTCGAGGCCGGCCCCTCCATGGAGGAGGTCGATCGCCTGGTCGCCGAGGGCGGCTTCGGCGACTTCGACGACTGGGGCGACACGACGCCGAAGGAGGACGCCGTGGGCGAGCTTGGCGAGGCCGGAGCCCCGCCGGCCGAAGGGGAGAAGCCCGCCGAAGGCGAGGCGCCCGCCATCCAGGTCGAGAAGGGCAGCGAGGCCGGCACCGAGATCGGCCTGCCCGAGAAGCCTCCCACCGACCTTGGGCCCGACTTCCAGAAGGGCGAAAGCCTGGTCGAGTTCAAGCCCGTCGAGTTCAACGAGCCGGACACGGTCGTGGTGCCCGACCAGAAGGCCGCCGCCGAGGAGCTGAAGGAGGCTGGCTGGGACGTCGCCGACCCCGCCACCGGCGAGTTCGAGATCGCGACGTGGGAGCTCGAGGAGGCATCCGCCGAGGAAGCGCCCTCGGGCCCGTACCAGTACAAGGACTGGTCCCTCTACAGCCGCGACGAGCTGCGTGGCGACCAGCCGCAGCGCATCTACTTCTTCAGCAAGGGCGCCCCCGAGGGCAGCGAGCCTGCCGCCCTGCCGTCCGGCTACGAGGTGGCGGAGAACCCCGACACCGGCCGGCCGTTCCTGCGCCGCGCCGAGGAGTCGAGCGGATTCGCGCCCACCATCGACGCCGCCCACCCGAGCGCCGAGCCGGGTGCTGCGCCGAAGAAGCGCGTCCGCATCCTGCGCGTGCGCGCCGCAAGCCGCGAGGAGGCCGTCGCGAAGCTGCAGGCCGAGGGCCGCAACGTCATCGCCTCCATGCCCATCGACATCGAGAAGCGGTTCGGTGAGTAGGAGGCCCAAGGACATGTCCGAGAACCGCATCCGCGTCCGCGTCGAGCCCGAGCTCACGCCCACCCGCCTCGAGGACAAGATGGACGTGAACGCCGAGATCGACGTCGGCGTGGACACCCACCTGAAGGGCCTCGGCGTCGCCGGCGCCGTCTGCGTCGGGGTGGGTTTCGTGGCCCTCCTGGCCGCAGCCCTCATGTTCCTCTTCGGCTACCCGACGCCCTGGTACGGCACTGCCGCCGACGGCGAGCACGTGGCCTACGTGAAGACCGTCGTGCTGCTCGGCGCCTCCGCCGTCGTCTTCCTGTTCTTCGGCACGAGCGCTTTCTTCTACGGCCGCACGGTCCTCGGTTCCGGCCACATGGACCAGTTCGCGACGAGTGCCGTCGAGATCGGCCAGGAAGGTGCCTGAGTGCCGCCCCGCGCCCGCCGCAAGCCCGCCGCCGGCATGCCGGCCGCACCCCCCGCCGAGGAGCGCGACTACCTCGTCATCTACGAGGAGCCCGACCCGTACGGCCTGCCTGCCGACGACACGCTCGTCCTCGACATCCAGCAGCCCACCCAGACCCGCCCGGAGGTGGACGTGCAGCAGAAGGTCACGTTCGAGCTCACGAACACGACGAGCCGCCTTGGCACGTTCGGCTTCGGCGTCACATGTTGCGGCGCCGTCGTGGCCGTCCTCCTCATGGCGCTCTTTGCCGCCTACTACCCCGACCAGTGGAACGACTCGGCCGGCACGCGCCGGACGGTGCTCTTCCTTTCGGTGCTCACGATAATGCTCCTCGTGGGCGGCACGGTGCTCACCCACTACGGCCGCCGTATCCAGGCCCGCGGCCGCCTCTCCGACGTCCGCATCGTGGAGAAGACGGCGCAGAACAAGGCGCGCCTCGAATAGGCGCTGCACCCGTTCCTAGCGCCGGCGCACGAGTGCCGCGCCGACAAGAGCGACGACGAGAAGTGCAAGGCCGACCGGGGGCGTGAGATGCGACGTGTTCACGGCGCCGTGGCCGGGCACGTCGTACACGACGACGTCGTACGTCCATCCGCTCTTCCAGCCGGGGCTTGCCAGCGTGAACGAGTCGCCGGCCGTGACCTTGCCGTCGCGGTCGGCATCGACGTAGGTGAAGGTGAAGTTGCCCGACCTCTCGCCTGCCGCACCGTCCATGCGGAACGTCGCGACGGGCGGCGTGCTGGACGCCGAGTCCGCGGATGAGCCAGCGTACGAGTCGGGGCGGAAGACGCGGACCTCGAAGTCGGACAAGGCGGGACGCTGCCTGCTCGTCATGGCCTGCCACGAATAGGTGCCGGCGGAGCCACCGTCCACGAAGCCGGTCTTGGCATCGATCTTGGCGGGCTCCAGTTGCGCGTCGGTGGGGACGGCGATGCTCTGCCGGGCGCCGTAGTCGAGCGTCATCGTGAGCGTGGCCTTGCCGTTGGTCTCCTCGATGGAGGTGATGCGCCAGTCGCCGCTCCGTTTCTCCATGTGGAGCGTCGTCGTGTTGGCGCCCTGGACCCAAGTCGCCGTCACCTCGTCGCCCGAGACCTTCACGTCCATGCCCGGCGGCGCGACAAGGTCGAACGGGACTGGCGAGTCGGCGCCCGGACTGCCGCCGGAAAGGCCGCCGAGGCCACGTGCCGGGTCCATGTCGCCGCAAGGGTTGGCGCCGGCCTCGGGGCGCTCGCGCACCGACTTGCCGCCGAACGTCATGACGGTGCCCCGCGGCGTGCAGTACGAGGCGAAGGACATCTGGAGCATGCCGGACTGGATGGAGACGTCGAGCTTGACGGTGTCCGAGGCGCCCCACTCCACGCCCAAAGTGAAACTGCCTTGGCCGCCGCCGAACATGCCGCCGGACCCGCCGCCGGACGTTCCGCCGCCGTCGCCGCCAGGGCCCATGGAGGCAAGGTCGCCGCTTGCGGCCATGGTGATCTTGCGCAGGTCCTTCACGGCGGGAGTCGGAAGGCTCGCCTCCGTGTGCGGGGCCAAACCCACACCGCCGAGCGACGCCTGCACGTCGAGCGCGTAGTCGACCACGATAGCGAGGGTGCCGTCGTCGGCCTCCTGCGCTTCGAAGGCGAGGTCGAACTTGGCGCCCTCGTAGCCCGGATCCTCCGGCTCCACCCCGAGGCCGGGGAGGCGCTGGACCTCCTTTACCGCGTTCTGCAGCGAGAGCATCACCTGGAAC
>JBHEMF010000108.1:0-5958 GCA_046352665.1 Thermoplasmatota archaeon | reverse complement strand
CTATTGGTAGCAAACGCGCGAGTCCAACCCGATGCCAGGTGGATCGACGAGAGTTCCCTACGCCTTCTTCGGCTCGGGCTGCGTGAAGTGCTCGCCCACCGGCTTGGAGCCGGCCTTTGCGACCTTCAGGTTGATCTGGATGATCTCGGGGCTGACGCGGTTGCCGCGCACACTCGCGCGCTTGCGCTTGCCGGGGTAGTCCTTGGGGTGGTAGCCGATGCCCTCGGTGAGGAGGAGGCGGCGGCGGGCGCTGCCCTCGAAGTCCGGGCGCATCGGGAAGCCCGCCTTGTCGGAGCCGCCCGTGATCTGCAGCTTGTAGCCGGGCAGGTTGGCGTTGATGCCGTCGATCTGGTCGCCGATCTTCTTGCCGATGAGGTTCTGCGCGTGGTGGCCCGAGACCTCGAAGTTGTAGGACTTGCCGGTCGCGGGGTCGTTGATGACGAGCTTGAAGTTCGTTGCCATGGGGTTCACTCTCTGTGCCGGCCGCAAGCGGCCGACGGCTCCCGGTATCCCGTCCCGCGCCAGGCTTTCGGCCAGGCCCGGCCGCAAAGCGGCGAGGACAGTTCACCATGAGGCTTCGGGAGCAAAGCGGCCGACTTCCACCCTGTATTTAGCGGTGGCGGCCGCCCGTCACCATTCCATCCCCACGGCTTTCGCCAGGAAGGCGTTGAGCGGTGCGCCCTTCCGGGAGGCGTCCGCCAATGTCGCGGGGAACGCGGCGCCCACGACCTGCTCGTCGGAGAACGGGATGTGGGCTGCGAAACCGCGTCGCCGCAGGTCCTCCGCGAACGGGTGGTCACTGGGCACGCCGGCCGGCTTGGTGCGGGGCGGCGGTCCCCATTCCAGTCCGGCCGCGAGGACCGCGCGCCACCCCCGGTCGTCATCCAGGATGGCGGAGCGGATGCGTGCCAGTGCGGGGCGCGGCGGCTCGCGGATGCCGACTTCGAGGCTTGAGGCCCCCGGGGCGAGGCGGAGATGATAGCTCGGGACGTCACGCCGTCCATCGTCGGCTCGGTGGAAGAAACGGATGGAGGCGTATGTCTTGTACGGGCTCCTGTCCTTGGCGAAGCGGAGGTCGCGGTGGATGCGCAGCAGCGAGCCGCCGGGACGGGGGTCGGCAACGAGGTGCGGGCTGATCCCGAGGAGAGGCTCCTGCATGGCTTCGACCAGTCGCAGCGCAGGGTCGCGGACGTCGGCGTCGTAGCGGGCGCGGTTCGCCTCGAACCACGTGCGGTCGTTGTTGCGGGCAAGCTCTTCGAGGAACGGCAGGAGCCGGTCGAGGCCGCCTTGCAGCGTCTGGCGCATGGGCATGGGGATGCGGCAGTGCCGTATCTCCCCTTGCGGGGGTCAAGTGGATTCGGGCACACGTTGGCCTGTCCACAATTCTCAAGGTGGCATGAGGGCCGATCGGTGCGGGTCCGCGCTGCGCTACGTGACGCCCGCCCCGATCTGCTCCTTCACTTTGCGGTCCACGTCGAACGGGTGCCCGAGGCGTTCGTGCAGGTGCTTCGCCATCCAAGCTTCGAGCTCGGCGGGGATGGTGTGCTCCATGTCGCAGGCGGCTTCGTGCGCCTCGCGGTGCGGCATGCCGCAGACCTCCTGCAGGAACGCCTGCATGATGCGGTGGCTGGAGAGGACCTGGCGGGCGACGGCGCGGCCGCTCTGGGTGAGGTTCGCGCCTTTGTAAGGCTCGTACTGGACGAGGCCGGCCTTCTCCAGCTTCTGCACCATGTCGGTGACCGACGGCGGTGCCACCTTGAGGTGGAGTGCGATCTCGCCCGTCCGCGCGACCTTGCCTTCCTGCTCCAGGCGGTAGATGGTCTCCAGGTACTCCTGCATCTGCTCGGAGACGTCCTTGTCCACGTCGGGCAGAAATCTTCGGGGGTCCTAAACCTAGTCGTGGTCCTAACCTAGTAGGCGTCGAGGCTGCGCTGCGTCCGGGCGAGCTCAAGGAGGTGGGAGTCGCGCTGCCACGGCTTGTGCAGGGCCCGCCGGTCAATGTGGCGGACGGCCGACTCCAGGTCCTCGAACGCCAGTGGCTTCGACGCCATGGCGAGCTTCGCAGTCTCGCGCACGACCCAGACGCCAAGCGGTGTCGTGTAGTCGTCCGTGACCTCGCGCAGCACGATGGCCGTCGCCTGCCGGCCGGCTGCGACGAGGTGCTCCAGCACCGAGAGCCGCGTGGCGTAGTACCCGCCGGCGGTGTTGGCGGCGTAGTTCGTCCTGCCGGTGTGGTCCTCCCAGTCGGCGGCGGAGACGATCTCCGGCGCGTCCGCGCGGCCCCCTCCGGCTTGCGTCCAGAACGAGCCCTGGCCCCACGCCTCCACGTTGTCGAAGCCCCAGACGCGCGGCAGAAGGAGGACGTGGAAGCGGTTGCCGAACCGTTCGCCGAAATGCACCAGCGGCTTGTCGATGGTCGGGAGATCCAGGACACGCTCGATCAGGGCCTTGCCGACCTGGTCGTCGGTGGCGGTGATGCTCCAGCGCGTCGGCACGAGGCGGCGCTTGTTGGCGAGTCCGACCATCCCGGCCGAGAGGATGCGCTCCAACTGGTACAGGTCCGTGCCTCCGCCGTACAGTCCCACGATGGCTTCACTCGCCCGCAGGTCCGTGTCGGACGTCGCCTTCTCGACCGGCCTCTCGACGCGCACGTTCTCGGCAAGGATTGCCCGCTGCACCTCGACCGTCGGACCGTGCGGCGCCGTGAACTCGCCCACGGTCGGCAACCCGAAGCGCGGCGCCTTGCTCAAGTGCACCTCGGTGTCCACGGGCCGTGCCGCGACGGCGAGCTCCTGGCTCACGCGCGTGATGCGGTCGGGGAACCGCGCCGCCATATCGACGGCGACCGGGTGCGTGGTCCGCAGCAGGCTCGAACGCAGGCCCACCACGTCGGGGATCGTCATCCCCATCCAGGTGCGGGGGGCGTCGAGAAGGCGCGCCGCCTCGTCGTCGCGGTGCTCCGGCGGCAGCATGGGGCCGATCGAGACCTTGGGGTAGCCGTGCCGTCCGACGAAGAGGCTGGGCGGGCTGGAGCCGAACAGGTCCCGGGAGAGGGCTCGCCCCGGCGCGTCGCGCACGATGCGCGGCATCGTGTGCTGGATCCTCTGCAGGAGCGGGCAGGGGTCGATGCCGCAGAGGCCCCGGCTCCCCTTGCATGCGACGCAGAGCCGCGGGTCGATGGCGGCGAGGACCTTGTCCAGCCCGTCCACGGCGCAGGAGGCCACCACACGGTTTAAGTAACAACCAGGAGAGGGCCGGGCATGGTGTGGCAAGGCGCCTTGGCATTGGCCGTGACGGCCTGCCTGCCCCTGCTGGCGGGGTGCGTCGGCCATGAGCCGGCCCTCCCAGCGCCGCCCCGCAGCCCCTTCCTGGTGGACGCCGACGGCCTCGCCGCCGACCGCTTCTACGCCTTCCAGCACACCGGCGGAACCCTGACACTGCGCTTGGGCGACGCGGCGGCCGCCAAGGTCGAGCTTTTCGACGGCACGGACCGCCGCGTGGGCGAGTATGGCTTGAGCCGCGCCGGCCCGGGCTCCGACCTGCGCCTCGACGGGCTTGCCGCTGGCATCTTCGTGGTCCGCATCGACTCCCTCAACGGCACTCTGGGCATCGAGAGCGGCTCGGCCCCCGTCCTGCTCTGGCCTCTGCAGGGGCACGTCGAGCGGGTCCTCCTCGCGCAACGGCCGCACAGCCCGGTGCCGCCGGTGCCCTTCCTGCCCCGCGACATGTTGGACGAGCCACTGCACCTCAACCTCACGCGGGCCCCCACCGAGATGCGGCTGCTCAGCGACGGCACGTTCGGCAGCCTGTCGTTCCGCCTGGACGGCGGCGGCGGCGAGGTCATCCGCGCCGAGTGGGGCAGCAGCGCGTTCATGCCCTACTTCTTCGACGGCGTGTGGGAGGTGCCTTCGACGTTCCACCCGGAGCGTGCCCACGACGCCCAGCTCGACGGCGACATCGCGGCGGAGGACCTGCAAGGCTCGCTGTTCCTCGAGGCCGTGAGCTACTCCCGCGCCTTGCCGCCCGGGCAGGAACGCATCGGCACCGGTGCCGCGGCGACCGCGTTCACCTACGGCCTTCTCCCTGCAGTCCCAGTCTCCTTCGAGGTTGCACCGCAGGCCCGTCACCTCGTCTTCTGGAACGACGCCCCGTCCTCGCCGCCGGCATGGGTCGCCGTGTATGGCCCCGACGACCGCAAACTCGCCTCCGTCCCCGTCCCCGCCGGCACGCGGACTTCGCTGGCGGTGGATGTTCCGGGCACGTACGTCGTAGCCCTCCTCGCCGGCAACGCCACGATGGGCGCCGACGCCGCGCCCGGCACGTTCGGACTGGCACCCGTCAAGGCGAAACCCGCCGACCTGCCGGAGAGGCCAGCCGGCCGCGGCGGCGAGTACGGCCAGGACAACGCGAGCGCCCCGGCCGGAGTCGTCTATGCCGCCGAGCCCGTGTACGTTGAGGACCAGTCCGTCCTGCCGATGCCGAGCATCGCCTGCTTCCCGGGCGAGTCGGTCCGCATCGTGCAGGGCGGGGAGACCCTGGCTGCATGGGGGCCGGCTTGGGAGCCGGGTCCACTGCCGGCCGGTGTCCTCATCGGCGCCGGCGACGTCACCGTCTGGCACGATGGCTTCGGCGACTCTGGCTGCGCCAGGTTGGCGGCCCGCCTCTGGACGTACCAGCGTTAGCGCGCCGGGCTTATGACCCGCCGGGCTCTCGCCGCACCGTGGACCTCGTCTGCCCCCTCGACTTCCGCTACGGCCGGCCCGAGATGAAGGCGCTGTGGACGGAGGAGGCGCGCCTTGCGTACCTGCTGCGCGTCGAGGCGGCACTGGCCTGGGCGCACGCCGAGACCGGCACCATCCCGAAGCAGTCGGCTGCGCGCCTGGAGAAGGTCGCGGCGTCGGGCAAGGTGAAGGTCGAGCGCGTGAAGGCCATCGAGGAGGAGATCAAGCACGACCTCATGGCCGTCGTGAAGGCGATGACGGAGGTCGCCGGCGCCGAGGACGGGAAGTTCATCCACCTGGGCGCCACCTCGTACGACATCATCGACACCGCCAACGCGCTGCAGTTCCGCGACGCCATCGCCCAAGTGCGCACGGCACTGCGCCGCCTCCTCAAGGCGCTCCTCAAGCAGGCCGATGCGCACCGCCGCACGACCATGCTGGGCCGCACGCACGGCCAGGCGGCCGTCCCCATCACGTTTGGCCTCAAGATGGCCGTCTATGCCGCCGAGACGGGCCGCCACCTGCAGCCCCTCGCCGAAGCCGAGGGCCGCGTCGCCGTCGGCATGATGTCGGGCGCCACCGGCACCATGGCCGCCTTCCGCGGGAAGGGCATGGCTGTCCAGGCCGCGGTCTGCAAGCGCCTCGGGCTCGCCGCCGAGACGGCCTCGACGCAGATCGTGCAGCGCGACCGCTACATCGAGCTCTTCTCGGTCCTCGCCAACGTCGCGACGAGCCTGGAGAAGTTCTCCACGGAGGTGCGCACGCTGCAGCGCTCGGAGATCGGCGAGGTCGCGGAGGGCTTCGATGCCAGGCGTCAGGTGGGGAGCAGCACCATGCCCCACAAGCAGAACCCCATCACCTCGGAGCAGGTCTCCGGCCTCGCGCGTCTCGTGCGCAGCATGCTGCTCCCTGTTTGGGAGAACGCCGTGCAGTGGAACGAACGCGACCTCGCCAACTCGGCACCCGAACGCTTCCTCCACCCGCATGCCTTCATCCTCCTCGACCACATCACGCACCAGATGGCGAAGGTGTTCGAGGGGCTCCGCGTCTTCCCCGACCGCATGCTCCTCAACATGGAGCGCGCCCAGGGCCTCATGATGGCGGAGTCCGTCATGATCGCACTCACCGAGAAAGGCATGGGCCGCCAGGAGGCGCATGAGGCGAGCCGCGAGGCGGCCATGGTGGCCATCGCCGGCGGCGGCCACTACAGGCAGGCGCTCCTCGCCCACAAGGGCAT
>JBHEMF010000107.1:0-5964 GCA_046352665.1 Thermoplasmatota archaeon | reverse complement strand
GGGAGGCCGCGTCGTCGCGGTCGCGGACCCAGGCCTGCTCTGGGTGGACCCAAGCCAAGGCATGAACGGCGCCTTCCGCCAGGCACTCTTGTCTTCGGTTTTCCGGGCAGTCCGGGTGTGCGCGCCGCGATGCAGAAGCTAGGCTTCGAGCGCCGGTCCTACCGGGTCCTGCCGGGCGGCGTCTGGGCGGTCTGCGTGAAGAAGTTGCCCCCCAGGCGAATCCACCCTAGGCCGCATTCAGTGCCACGGCTTGACGGATGATTGCCTTGAACGCGGCTTCGTCCACGGCGTCTCCTTCCTGCAGGTCGATGGCGCGGCGCGTTCCTTCCATGCTGGAGTTGAACAGCCGCTTCGGGTCCATGAGTTCCGCCCCCTTGAAGAAGGTCAACTTGACGTGGCTCTTGTACGACTCGCCGGTGCAGATCATGCCGTCGTGCGACCAGACTGGGACGCCGCCTGGGTTCGACGGTTTCCGCCATTTCAGCTCCTCGACGACCTCCGGGTCGGCTTCCTTGATGAGCTTGCGCAGCTTTCCCAACGTCTCCGCGCGCCAATCACCCAGTTCGGCGATCCGGTCGGCGACGAGCTCTGGGGATGCGTCGGCTGCACCAGATTTTTTCGTGGCCTTCGCAGCCGGTTTGTTGGCTGGGGCTTTGCTGGACTTCGAACTCTTCGCGCTGGGCATGCGACCGGGTCTCCGGGCGCCGATGGCCCGACCGGTCTTAGTGCCTTGCGCCATCCTGCAACGAAGAGCGGTCAGGCGGCGCGTGTGCCTCGGATGCGCCCTTCGTACTCCTCGTAAGCGTCGTCGAGAAGGCTCAGTGTCTGCATCCGACGTTTCGCCAAGTCGCGCAACTCCTCGCGCAGATTCGCTGCCTCTGGCCTGGGCGGTTTCGCAGCCAGCCGGCGGCGGGCGGCGTGCGTCGCGTACTCGACGAGTCCCAGTTCCCGCTCGAGGATGGCGAGCCCGGTCAGCATGCCTGGGGCTTCGCGGCGTGGGCGCTGCGACAGGTCGGGGTGCCCACTGCCGCGCGGCATGTGTTTCCATGGTGCCGGGCGGGCTTGAATCTAGCGGAGGTGGCGAGCGACGGCGAAGGCCAACCGACGTCCGGTTTCACCGACGTGGCGGCAAAGGTCGTGCCGGGGCAAGGCATCACGGCCTCCGCCGCGTGCGCCGCGGCACGGGGAACGGAGTGGAGAGGCGGTCGGCGGGGGTAGTTCCCCTGGGTTCCATGCAGATACAGCAACCTTGCTGTAAGTCGCTTCAAGCCAGGCGCGCGGCTTTGCCGTGCCGTCGATGGTCGCCATGACCCGCACGGACCTGCCCGTCAACCTCCCACGCGCGATGGTGAAGGAAGTGGACCGCTGGATCGACAACGGCTGGACGGTGGCCAAGAGCCGGGACGAGTTCCTCCGCCACGCCGTGGACCATTGGATGAAATGCCCCCGCGGCGGGCGCTGCAATTGGGGCGACCAGGAAGAGCAGCCCTAGCCCCAGCAGCGGCAGGCCGGCTTCACGAAGAAACACGTCAAGCAGTATTCCGTGAGATAGACGCGCCGCGCTTCGGGAGACAAGGCCTCCCAGGCCGCCTTCGACCGGGCGGGATCCTTTCCATGGTCTCTTTGGGCGTGCATGGCGGGCCAACGCGGCGGTGCTCTTCACCATCCTGCAGCGCCGTTGCAGCAGGCGTGCTAGCTCGCCGCAGCGGGCCGGCTCACGGCAACCTGCCTCGTCCTTCCGGTGAACCACGCGTGGAGGGCATCCTCAGTGTAACCGAAGGGCGACAGCAGCGTCTCGACGTGACGGGCCAGGAGGCGCACGTAGGCGTCCACGTCGTACCCCTGCGGCGCGTCCTCGAACCACGGCGAAGGCTCATGCAGTAGCTCCACGGGGACGGCGCGGCCCATCCATGGTCCCGTCGTGCGCGTGACGACGTACTGGATGTATTCCCCAGGCTTGCGCTCGGTGCCGGCGTCGCGCAACCGCCGCAAGGCCGCCTTCGTGCCCGTGTTGGCGGCGTACTCCTCCACGGCCATCCGCGTCTGGACGTTGAGCCCCAGCTCGGCGGCCTCGACCTCGCGCCGCTGCAGCCGCCCGGCGGCATCCTTTGCGACCTTGAGAGCCCGCGGGATGCGCGCAAGGAACGCTTCCGGCGTGTCGGCTTCCTGGAAGACGGCAAGCTGCGCCTGCTGCACCTCGTAGAGGAACGGTGGCGTGCTGTGGCGCTGCACCTCGATGCCGCGCACTTTGAGGGAGCCGTCCTCGAACTTGCCGTAGTAGCGGTTCGGCACCCCCACCTCGCTCGTCGAGGAATGGGTCTTCGACGGCAGGAGGACGACCCAGCGGTAGATGCCTTCCACGTCCATGGGGACGCCGACCTCGTCGGTGACGCGGCGCGCGAAGCCGAGCACCTCGTCCCTCGTCACGCCGGGGCGCTGGATGAAGATGCAGTCCGTGAGGGCGTGCACCATGCGGAACCCCTCCGCCTGCGCCAAAGCTCGGGCCTTCGTCATGCCGTCGCGGCCGTAGCACTGGATCGCCTGGTGCACCTCGGCGCAGCCGAAGCGGGCGTTGCGGTAGCGGAAGTAGCCGAAGCAGACCACACCCAGCGCCTTGTGCTCGGACTTCACGGCGCGCGCCTTGGCGACGGCGTCGGCGTCCACCGTGCCGCTCTTTGCCTTGCGCAGCACGGCCTTCGCCCAGCGCCGGTGCGGCCAGAGCCGGCGCAGGATCTCCGACTGGTGCCCCTGCTGCCGACACACGTGGTAGCCGAGCTCGGGGATGGTCTCGCCGTCAGGGCAGCATTGGCAGTTCAGGGTGTCCGAGCTCAGGTTGTGGCGGACGACGAGGCTCGGGTAGTACCCGGAATAGTCCAGGGCCGCGACGTCGCCGTGGATGCCCGGCGTCGGCACCATGAGCTGGCCGCCGCGGTCCACGGCGCCAAGCGTCGGCGCGTCCTTCCAGTCCTCGACGAGGTTGCGTTTCCACGGCAATGCCACGCGCCAGTCCGTCGCGAGGTCGATCTGCATCTGCTGCAGCGCGAAGCCGGCGCCGTTTCGGTTCACGTCTTGGCCGCGGCGGTTCGCCACGCGGGCGAGATAGACGATGCCGTGCACGTCGCTGCGGTCGTCCTCGGAGTCCAGGCTCTTCTTCGCGAGATCGACGTGCCAGCGGCCGCGCAGGTAGTAGGCCGGCGTCTTGTAGAGCCAGCGGCCGTAGGTGTGGATGCTCTTGCCCTTCTGGTCCGGGCGGTCCGGCTCAGGGTCGGGGGCGCGGCCGAGCCAGACCTCGTGCTGCAGGCCGAGCGCCTGGATGCGGTGCAGCAGGTAGGGGACGTCGAAGCGGTCGCCGTGGTGGGTGAGGAGGACGTCGGGGTCCATCTCGCGCAGCCAACCACCCAGCGTGCGCAGCGTCTCCCGTTCCGCCGCCGGGTCGCCGGGCCGTGCGCACGCCACGGTCTTGTCGCCGAGAACGATCGCCTGCAACGGGTCGCCGAATGCCGGCTCGTGGCCGGACGGTCGCACCTGCACGGCCAGCCGGAGGCATCGCAACCCCGGGTCGGGGTACTCGACGCCCCACCTGTCCTCGTCCTCGGCCACCTTGAGGATAGGGCCATCGGGTCCGACCTGGAGCCGGCACATGCTCCACAATCCCTGGGCGTGCATCCACCGGCTCTCCTGGCTGTGGTCCACGTCGAAGAGGAGGAAACCCGTCGTCTTCGTGGCCTTGCGCAGGTCTGTCGCGATGCCCCAAGTGTCCTGGAACCTCTTGGGCCGGACCCGCACCACCTCCTGCAGCGGCCCGCGCAGCCACAGTCGTGCCCGGCCTCGCCACGTCGCCTCGACGCGCCCGTCCCCGGCAAGGAGCCGCTCGGCCACCTCCAGCGGCTGCTGGTCGCTTGCCACACAGAAACCCGGATGGTAGGGCACGAAACGCTTCGAGCACGTGCCGCCATGCTTCACCCAGACGACGAGGCCGGATCTCCGCGGGTGGGGATAGCAGTCGAAGAGCCAAGCGGGGTCGCCCTTCAACGACCCACGCCCTTCCGTTCAGAGACTCGTCCAGTCCTGGATGATGCACTGCTTGAAGACTGCGGCCAACGTCCCGGTCGCGAGGCGTGCGTGGCGTGGCACGGCGACCTGGACTCCTGCTCGGGAGAGAATCGTGTGGCGTCCCCCCTCGCGCGCCAACGTCCAGCCTTGGCGAAGGAGGAACCTGACCAGCCGCTCCGAAGAGATGTCCCGCGGCAGCTTAGGCATCCACTTCGACCGTTTCGAGGGGAGTGCCCCGTTTCAGAGCCTCTTCCCGCCGCACCTCGAGGATGAGCTGGATGGCTTCCTGGATGTTCTCCAAGGCCTCCTTGCGGGTGTCGCCTTGCGAGATGGCGCCGGGGAGCTCGATGCACTGCACCGTGTAGCCTCCCGTGGGCTGCTTCTCCAGCGTGACCGTGAACTGCATCGTGTGCGTCATGGGGTTTTCCTGCTTGAAGGGTTTGCGCTTGCGGGCGGAGTACGGCCCTGGGGAAGGCCGTCGGACGCACCTTGGCCTGTGCAACGGACTTCAGGCTTCCACCAGCACCGTCTGGCCCACGCGGCAAAGCTCCAGCGGATCGGGCGCGGCGACACGACGCTGCACCAGCCCGGCGTCGGCAAGGGCACGCACCGCCTGGGCGAGATCCTTGCGCAAACCATGCATCTCCCGCGACTGGTCGTCCATGAGGCGCATGCCTTCGAGGAGCATGGCGAGCATCACGGGCCGCTCGAAGTCGAGGTGCGGACGGCGGTTGATGGCGTTCGAGTGGCGGCGGGCGCGGCAGACGAGCTCGTCGAACCACGCCTGCTCGCGCGGCTCCAGTTCGGCGCGGAACGCGGCGTAGCGTCCCGTGAAGGTGTCGAGGGCGATCGTGGTGGTCGGGGTGGATTGTCCCATGGCTTCACGTATGCAGGGGTCAGGTTCTTCTGGGCAGCCAGGGGGGTGAGTGAAATCAGCAGTGCGAAATAGCCGGGTTGGGCGAAAGTATTCGGGACCAGCGCGTCGGACCGCTCAGTCGAACCGTGGCCCAGGATGGATGATCCGGGTGCGCCTCTCACGCCGAGGCGGCGGCCGCGGCAATGGCATGGGCGCCAAGACGGGCTCTTCCACGTAATCGAGGAGTGTCACACCGCGCCGGAGCAGCGGATCGACCACGAGGCCGTCGTCCCGCACGAGCCGCCAGCGCCCCGCCGTGCTAGCGACGCTCCAGCGCACCGCGACGGCTTCGTGCGTGGCCTGGGCGAGGACGGGATGGCTGCGCCACCAGCGCGCCATGTCCACGCCGAGGAGGATCGGGACACCCGAGCGCTGCGCCACCGCCTTGAGGTGGGGGACGACGAAGCGCACGTAGTCCTCCTGCTCCCAATCGGCCAGTTCGTCGGTGCTGAACTGGCGGTCGAAAGGGTTCACGACGGCAAGCGAGGTCTCGCTCTGGGCAAGTTTCTCGGGAAGGAGCCGCGACAGTGCCGTGTACCATTGGAAAGGCGTCATGCAGCGCTTCACGAGCATGCGCTCGCCGCCGTCGTCGGCCTGGTGGCCGCGCGTGAGGTTCAGCTCGGCGAACTCGTAGGGGTTGAAGCCGTGGTCGCCATCGCACCACAGGACGTTGCCGGCGCGGGTGTGCAGGGTGTGGTGCGCAAGCTCCTGGAAGAAGCCCCGCAGGTCGGAGGCGCTGCCGTGCAGGAGGGCCAGGGTGGGGGCCAGGACCTGGGTCCACACGGTTCACCCTTGGCAGGCTCCAACCAAGAAACCGTGCATGGGGTCGGTGAAAGCACGGAGGGCACGGAGGCAGTTCACTCGGCCAACGCAGGCTCGTGCATCGCTGGCCCGGATGTGTCCACCGGCTGGAGGAGGACGGCGCCCAGGCCGGCTGCCAGCGCCGCGAAGAGTGCACCCACGGCGAACGCCGCGTGGTAGCCGCCGTTCAGGGC
>JBHEMF010000106.1:0-5965 GCA_046352665.1 Thermoplasmatota archaeon | reverse complement strand
GGCGCTTGACCGTCAGGACGTCCTTGCGCGAGCACTGGTCGCCGCCGGGGAGGTTGCGCCTGAGGTGGAAGAGCCGGTAGCGGTCGAGCGTCATGACGGGCGGGCCGACGGCGTCGAAGGGCTTGCGCCAGTCGTCGTCGACGAGGACGTAGTCGGACTGCTTCTGGAGATGATCGATGGCCTGCTGCACCGCGGGAACCGTGACGAGCTCGGCGCGCTCGGGGACGTCGGATCCGGCGAGGACGCGGACGCCGTCCTGCGGTCGGCCGAAGCGCTTGGTCATCCCGAGGAGGATGCCCGTGACGAGGAACGCCTCCAAGCCTTCGCGCAGGCCGATGAGGAGGGCGGCAGCGTCGAACGATGCCATGTTAGGCGCCCCGAAAATGGGAAGGGATATGAGTTTTAGGGAAGCCGAACATCAGGTCGCTCCGGACGCTCGAAGAGGACGCGGGCCGACTCGCGCGTCACCTGCCGGCCGCGATGCCCTGGGTGGTGGCGCTCCTCCAAGCCTCCCACTGCGACGAGGCCCGCCGCGGTGTACTCCTGCACCAGTGAGGCCGCCGTGGAGAATTGGGTCTGGCGTCCGTCCTGCACGGCGCGCATCCCCGGCTCGCCGGGAACTTCGCTGCCCTGGCCCGCCCGCAGGTCGTTCGGCGTGAGGCGCTCCGCCACGGCGTGTCCTCCCGGCTGCAGCACGCGCTGGATCTCCGCGGCAGCACTCGCCCGGCCGGCGGCGTCGAGGTGCCCCGTGCAGTGGATGTCCAGCACGGCCGTGAAGGCGGCATCGCGGAACGGCAGCGCCGCCGCGTCGCCCAAGACGAGGCGTCCTTTGGCCGGATGGCGCCGCAGGATGTGCCAGGAGATGTCCAGGCCCACGACATCGACGCCGGCGGCGGCGAGCGGCTTCAGGGTCTTGCCGTTGCCGCACCCCAGCTCCAGCACGGGTCCGTCACCAAGCCACGGCAGGATCTCGGCCACCTCGCGCTCGCCCCGCCACGGCGACTCGTGCTGCCGGTAGTAGCGGTCCCAGGGGTTGGCGGCGCGGCGCACGACACATCGTCCACCGGCTGCCCGGATTTACCGGTTCCCACGCCGACGGAACCACTGAAGACACTGAAGGCACTGTTCCTGCGAGCATGCCGCCGGCTTCGTATCAACCGCTGCGCCAACGGATTCCTGCAGTCCGGCGACCGTTCAAGCAAAGCAATTGAGACTGTAGGGGCCAGTTGCAACTCCCAGCCACGGAATCCACGGAAGACACGGAACCGCAGACGCACGTGCTCACGCCGCACCCATCTACGTGTTCGTAACAATTGCTAGCAACGGGTTCCTGCAGTCCGACGACGTCGTCCACTTCTTCGGCCGAACCGTCATGCCAGGCAAGGGCGCGCGCATCGCGCTCCGGAAATCCAACTTGAGGGCCAGTCCATGAAGTCGCCGTCGTCGGACGATTTTGGCCCTGCTGACTATGCGAACTTCGAACTTGGTTTCGGATGACCCGCGTGATCGAAACCGGCAGCGACGCCAGGTTCAGTGCGTTCAGCGGTTCAGTAGCAGGCACCGAATCGGTGAAATCCAGGCCTCGCGTCGAATCCGGCATGGCACGGCGCCGCGACAAGGGCGAGGAGCGGGACCTCGCCGTGCGCCGCATCGACATCCTCCTGGCCCGCGCCCGCAGCGAGGCCCTCGCGCGCCGCAGCGACCTCGCGGACCGTTACGCGCGCCTCAGCCTCGCCATCGCGCAGAAGTACCAGACGGGGCTGGAGCGCCGCCACAAGGCGCAGGTCTGCCGGTCCTGCGGTGCATTTCTCGTTCCGGGCCGGACGAGCCGTACCCGCATCACGTCGGGTCGCGTCACGACGACGTGCCTGGGCTGCGGCAACGTGGCGCGCCGTCCGCTGCATTAACGCTCCATTCAAG
Organism: Thermoplasmatota archaeon; assembly: GCA_046352665.1. Taxonomy (GTDB): domain Archaea; phylum Thermoplasmatota; class E2; order JACPAO01; family JAHFTW01; genus JAHFTW01. Next base: position 4,045 of record JBHEMF010000106.1, on the reverse strand, counting down.
AAGCCGATGCGCATGGGCACCATGGTGACATCGGCTAGCAGGATTCGGATGGCCGCCTTTGCAGCCCTGATCGTGATTTCGGGTTGCCTCTCGGCACCTAGTAATCCGGACGCGAGCTTCGATGGGCCATGCAATGGCTCCACTACACCGCTTCCCAACCAAGTCGTGACGCACTTCCAATTCGATTCTGACCCGGAGAACCGAGTTCCACTTGACGAACTAGAGACAGAATTGGCGACGGAAAGTGATGGTGGCCTGACAGCCGTCGGCAATATTTCGCACCTTGACGACAGGGGCTGCAGCAAATTTTCTATCCCTAGAGAAGGAACTTTTGTTGTGGGCGCTTGGACGCGCGGGCCATGTAAGTGGCACGGCGAAACCAGCTACTTCCATCACGAACAGGGGCAAACCCACGAACTTAGTGCAGCACTTGGGTACAGGTGCGCTTGATGAGGAATTTCATTCCTCCTGGATTCCTTGGCCGTCACCGCCGCCCCCGTCCCCTTCAAGAGCCGTGACGCCCTCGCGCGCCCGTGGACCGCCTCGACCCCGACCGCCTGCGCGAGAAGCGCGCCCTCGCCAACCAATTGGACGTGACACTGCACGTCGGCAAGAACGGTGTCACGGACGCGACGGTGGCGGAGCTCAAGGCGCAACTGCACAAGAAGAAGCTCGTGAAGGTCCGGCTGCTCAAGTCCGCGACCGGCGGCGGCGAGGAGAACGAGGCACAAGCCGACCTGCTTGCGGCGCGCTGCGACGCGCAACTCGTGGAAGTACGCGGGCACACTGCGGTGTTCTGGCGTTCCTGACCGTCAAATGAAACTGGCTTGCGGCGGCGGCGCCTTCCCCTGCGCCTGCTCGCGGGCCTTCTGGATCTCGGTCTCGAGCTCCATGGCCTCCTTCTGCAGCGGCCCCGCGTCCACGACGACGTCCGGGACCATCTTCGCGACGGCCTGCACGAGGGCGGCGGCGGCGCGGCCGTCAGGGTGGTCGCGGCTTGCCTCGACGAGGAGGCCGCCGGCCGCGAGTCCGCGTCGCGGGCTGTCGAGGAGGATCTGCGCCGTGATGCCCGCGATGAGGGCGCGCTCCATGGGCGGAAGGCCCGCCTTGCGCAGGCTGGCAAGAACCGTGCGGTCGGCGGCGGCGACATAGACGTCCGGCGATTCGTCGCCCTCCGAGCGGACCACGGCCTCGAGGACGAGCAGCATGTGCACGCCGCCGGCGGCGGCCCAGTCCATGACGGCGTCGGCCAGGCGCGCAAGTGCGATGGGCGGCAGGGCGAGCTCGGTCGTGACGAGGTAGATGCGCGGGCAGTCCTGGCCGATGCGGCAGGCGACCTCGCCGCCGAAGATGCGCACGGCGGACGTCACGCGCCCGTCCTGGATCGCGACCAGGCCCGACAGCTCGGGCAGGCGGAAGTGGCCGACGAGTGGGAGGGTGAGGTTGCGGACGAGGTACTGCGCCGCGATGGAGGAGGCCGAGCCCGCCGTGGGGAAAGCAAGGAGTACGACGGCGTCCTTGAGCTGGACCTTGGCGAACGTCTCGACGACGCCGGGCTCGGGCCCGTCCGCCACGGGGTCGGGGCGCTTGGCCGCAGGCACAGGCCGGGATGGCGGCTCCGCCTTCATAGGGTTGCGCTACGACGCAACGCCGCTCGGGAAGACGCGGAGTGTGCCTTCGTCGCGCAGCCGCACGCGGCCGGCCTGCTCCAGCCGGCGCACGTGGTAGTGGGCGGCGCCGTACGCCATGCCGGCGTCGCGGGCGAGCTCGGCCAAGGTGAGCCCGGGGGTGCGCGCGGCGACGTCGAGGATGCGTTGCGCCGCGGGGCCGGGTCCGACCGCGGGCGGCGGCGCCGGGCCGGGGAAGTAGCGCACGAGGCCGCCGGCGGCGAGGCCCTTCACGAGGCCGGCACCGGCGAGGACGCGCAAGTGGTGCTCGACGGCGCTGCGTGACCGGCCGGTGCGGCGGGCAAGTTCTGTCGGGTGCAGGCCGGGCTGCGCCTCGATGGCCTCGGCAAGCCGCGCGCGGAGCGGGTGATCGAGGAGGTCGCTGTGGCTGAGGCGGCTGAAGAGAAGTGCTGCGAACGGGGTCCAGCGGCGCCGGCTTGCGTACGCGACGCCGACGAGCGCGAAGGCGGCGGCCGCAAGGGCGAGCGGCAGCGACCGCGAGGACTGGACGGCCTTCGCCGCGAGGACCGTTTGGACCTGCGGGGCTGCGGCAGCGTGAGGAGCATAGACGGCGCTGCCGCAGGCACCGACCCCACGCTCCACGCTGCGTGGACAATCGTCGAGGGAGCTTAGGAGCGCGCCGGCAACCAGGCCGTTGGGGCCAGCACTGACCGCCACGCCGGCCGGATGCGGCGCTGCGGGCTCTTGGACGGTCAGGATCCGGAGGCTCGATGCGGAAATGCCGGTGTCGTCGCGGACGGTGAGACGGACCGAGTAGGTCCCGGCCGCCGCGTAGGCGTGCGAGACTTGGCGGCCAGCCGCGGCGCTGCCGTCGCCGAATTCCCAGGACCAGGCGGCGACCTGGCCGTCGTCGTCGAAGGAGGCGTCCATGAAGGTCACCTGGGCGCCAGGGGCGGGGGCACCTGGCGACGTCCAGAAGCCTGGCTGCGGCGCCTGTCCGGGAACAGGACCGGGCTGCTGCTGCCCGTCTTGCCCCGACGGGTAGGATTGGCCGCCGCCGTTACCCCCGCCGTTCCCGCCACCATTCCCGCCGTCCCCATCGCCGCCGTTGCCGCCGTTCCCACCATCGTTGCCGCCGCCGTTGCCGCCGCCGGTCCCACCACCGTTTCCGCCACCGTTTCCGCCGCCGTTCCCACCACCGTTTCCGCCGCCGTTTCCACCGCCGTTCCCACCACCGTTTCCTCCACCGCCGGAGCCGCCCGAGTTGGGGGCCGTGCAGTTCGCTGCGGCAGTGCAGGTCGCATAGTTCGTGTATCCACCGTGGCCGACGCAGTTGATGGCGGCGACGCGGTAGAAGTAGGTCTGGCCGGGCGTCACCGAGTTGTCGTCGTACGACGTCGGGGGCATCGGTGAGGGGGGAAAGAGAGGCGACATCCCCGCGGGGACCATGCGCGTCGTGAGGCCCACCACTGCGATGCTGGTGTACGGGCCGGATGCGGATGCGCTCCGATCGACGTCGTATCCCTCCGTCCAGGGGCACGTCGGCTGGGCGATCTGCTGCCAACTGACCTGGATGCCGCTGCCGGTCCACGTGGTGCCGACGTTCATGGGCGGGATGCCGGGGGTCACTAGGTTCCGGGATTGCGGGACGTTGCTGTGCGGGCCTTCGACGACGCCCGATGAGGTCTGGCAGCGGGTCGTGACGTCGTAGGCGTAGAAGCCGAACTGGACCTGCCCGACCACTGGGATCCCTTCGCCCCAGCCCGTGGTCGAGGCATCGACGGACGCCACCAGGACGTTGGCCGGCGGGTTCGGGGCATACCCATAGCCGCGGTACACGTTGTAGCCGTCGATGGCCGTGCAGGCGCCGCCGGGGTTCGCGACGGCGCTCCAGTCCACGCGGAGGCCGCAGGCGCACGTGCTGCCGGGGTAGTTGGGCCCGTACCAAGCCGGCGGGCCGTAGGCCTTGAGGACGACGACGGTCGGCGCCGGAGGCGAGCTTGCCTGCGCCGTTGCGGGCATCGCGCCAAGAGAGACAGCCACCAGGGCAGCGACCAGGATGAAGGGCCTCAAGGCCATGGGAAGCGACCATCAGGCGCCGATTCTAAAGGAGTTTGGTCGGCCTCCTGAGTCCGTCGAGCTATCAGGCCCCGTGGCTTCCGCGACGGTCGCCGCTTTCGCCTCGCGCTGCCTTAGCCTTAAGAGCGCCGGCCCTCTGGGCGGCTCCATCCCGAGCGTGTGACATGTTCAAGGCCAAGGTCAAGTCGGAGGTCCTGAAGACCATCCTCGACGCCGTCTCCACCCTGGTGGACGAGGCGAAGATCCAGGTGACACCCGACGGCGTCAACCTGAAGGCCGTCGATCCTGCCCATGTGGCCATGGTGGACCTCACGATCGGCAAGAAGGCGTTCCAGGAG
>JBHEMF010000105.1:0-6017 GCA_046352665.1 Thermoplasmatota archaeon | reverse complement strand
CGGGAACCGCGACGCCGACCGCTACGACCAGGAGGACGACCGCGATCGCGCGGCAGGACCGCGGCGGCGTCGCACCCATGGGACCGGTTGGCATCTCCATCCTGGGCCGCGCAGGCTGCCCAGGCCTCGGACGGACATATAAATATTAAAATGGACCGCCATGCCGAAGGCGTATGGCAGACCCGGAGCTGGTCAAGCGCCTCGTCCGCATCCTCAACGAGTTCGAGGAGCGCTTCGCGCAGGGCACCATCACGCTGCGCGAGATGACCGCGATCGTCGAGAAGGAGAAGATCCCCCATCTCGACGGCTACCTGCGCCGCGCCGGAGCCCTGGACTACCAGAGCCCGAAGCGGTTCTTCCAGGCCGGCCCCGACCTGAAGACCGTGCGGGAAGCCCTGAAGAAGGGCAAGGTGCCGCGCGGCCTCGAAGGGCTCCTCGGGTCCGCGACCTAGGCCCTTATCACCAGGGGACGGCATCGGGAGACAGGGCGACGCCGCATGGCTGCAACGATCACCCTCGACGACGCGAACGCGAACCGCACCCGCTGGGGCGGCTTCCTCTTCCTGGCCGGGCTCGTCCTCACCACGGTGGGCGCCCTCCTGCACAACTTGACGTACCCGACGGGGCTGCCGCGCGCCGACGCCGCCGCGGCCGACGCCATCGTCGCGAACGCCACCGTCCACGCCATCATGGCGTGGTTCGGCCTTGCTGGAGCGGTCCTGGCCACGGTCGGCGCCTGGTTCCTCGTCGCCCGCCACGTCGCCTCGCCATTCCCCGGCTCGGCGTTCTGGATCGCGGCGGGCTTGGGCTTCCTCGCTCTTGTGGCCGTGCACGCGTTCCGGGCTACCGGCTACGCGACCCTCGCGGCCAACGCAACGGCGGAACCCATCCTCTTCGGGGCGGCGCGCTCCACGGTGCTCCTTGCCGGCACGGTGGGGTGGACCCTGGTGTACGGCGGACTCCTCGGCGTGTTCTGGGGCGAGTCGCGAGCGCATGCCTCCGTGGTGCCCAACTCCCTCGCGACGGCGGTGGCCCTCTGCTGCGGCCTGGGAGTGGCGGCGCAACTCCTGAGCCTCTTCTCGGCCACCTCGGCGGCTGCGATCGTCCTCGGGTACGCCATCTACCCAAGCACGGCGCTCCTGCTCCCTTTCCTTCTCAAGGTGGCCTGGCCGGGCATCAGCTTCGTCTGGAGCCAGCCGCGCGCCGAGGCCGAGGCGGACGCGTAGCCAATCCGCCACGCGTTTGAAGCCGGGCCGCGTGGATGCCACCATGGCGCGCCGCCGGCATTCGCGTGGACTTCTCCTCCTGCTCTTCGTCGTGGCCGCCAGCGCGATTGGCGCTTGGCTCTTCGAGCGCAATGGCCTTGCGTCGGGCTCCGGCGATGCAGCCTGCGACGAGTCGCTGTGGGCCCACGTGTACAACCCAGAGCGGCTGCAGGACGCGGAGCCGGGACGCCACCACCAATGCCTCAAGGTGACGGGCACCGTGACCTCCATCCGGCGCGAGGACGACGGCGACGACCACATACGGGTCCACCTCGACGCCGGCTTCGAGCGGCTCCTCGACCAGCGCAACATAGATGGCCAGCACGGCGACCTCGTCGTGGAGCCCGTCTGCGTCCACGAGGTGACGCAGTCCGATGCCGTCCAATCCTGCGCCGCGTTCGGCAGCAAGGTCACGATCCCCAAGGTCAGCGACCGCGTCGAGGTCGTGGGCGTCTGGATCCTCGACACGCAGCACGGCTGGATGGAGCTGCACCCTGTCACGAGCATCCGCGTCCTGGCGTGAATCATCGGGCGGCGACACAGAATGGACGTTTGTGCGCACCAACGCCCGTCCTCCTGGGAGGACTCTACTGTCCCATAAACTCCATATGTCGCGGCAAGGGTGCGCGGCGGGCAAGACACCATGAAGCCACAAATTGCTACCCTTTTCGCAGCAGCCGCGATCCTTGCGGGCTGCGTAAGCCAGTCCACCGACCACGTCCCGACAGTAGATGAGCGGTCCGTCCCCGAGATCCACGCCGTCTCGTACCAGGCCTGCGCCGAGCAGGACGTCGCCTTCCCGGCCCCGATGTCGGACCTGCAGGCCGGCCTCCCCGACGGGTTCGCGCCGATCCCCTTCGCCGGTGACAAGACCGGCAAGACCGGCACCATCGTCATCTGGAGCGACGCCTGCCGCGCGGGAGCCGTCGATGCCACCGCCCAGGTGGCGCCCGGCGAGATGTGGGGCTACCTGCCCGTCACCGTCCCGTCCGCATTGCAGGATGCCAACGTCTCCGCCTACCTCGTCGTCCTCGGCGCCATCATCGCGGAGCCGAGCGCCGCCGCGATGTACCACTCGTGGGGCATCTCCGAACTGAACCTCACCGTGGGCCCGGTCTCCGTCGCAACGCTCGGCGACTCGTCGTCGCCGCTGCGGACCGCGACCGCCGACGGCGGCGACGGCAACTTCTCGGTCGCCGTGAGCTCCAGCGCCGCTGGCCTCACCGGCACCTTCGGCGGCGGCCGCGTCCGCGCCTTCATCGTGGGCGGCGGACAGGTCGTCGGCGCGTTCGACAACGTCTGGTCCGCCTACTCGGCCATGACCGAGCAGGGCCACTCCACGGTGCAGTTCCAGGGCCCCAAGGAGACCTTCATGGGCCTCGCCACGACGACGAGCGCCTACCCGGGCGTCGGCAACGTGCTCTCCGGCATCAACTACTCCAACCAGTTGGTGCACCTCGCAGCCGGCACGACCGCGAGCGTCCAGGCGCCGCCGCCCGCGACGCCCTCCGCCGCGGCCCACCACTTGAAGGCCCTGGTCTTCTAGCGCCGCCGGTTCGCCTTCTCCCCTCTTCCTCTCCGCGCCACCTCCACAGGAAGCGGCCGGGCCAGGCTTATCTTGCGCCGTTGCCATCGCGGCAAGGCCCTCCTGGGCCTCCGGTGAACCTGTGTCCAACGCCAACCACGACGCCACGAACGCGAACCGCAACCGCTGGGGCGGCATCCTCCTCCTCGCCGGGGTCCTCCTCATCACGGCGGCGGCACTCCTGCGCGACGTCGGTTTCAAGCCCGACGCCTTCGCCGGCACCGGAAGCGCCACCGCGGCCGCCATCACGGCCAACCACGGCCTCTTCACGAGCATCTACTGGCTGCGCGCCGTGGGCGCCATGCTGGCATGTGTGGGCGGCCTGTTCCTCGCCACCCGCCCGACGGCGACACCGGGCAATTTCCCCGCCTCCGCGTTCTGGCTCGCCTTCGGCCTCGGGCAACTCGTCGCCACCGGCGTCAATATCCTGCGCGCCACCGGCTACGTGACGCTGGCCGGCAACTACGCCACGGCCGGGCCGGTCTTCGACGCCACGCGCTCCACCATGACCGGCCTTGCGGCGCTCGCGACCGTCGGCATCGTGGGCGGTGTCCTCGTGGTGTTCTGGAACGAAGCCCGCAACGCAGCGGCCGCCATCCCGGCGTGGCTCTGCTACGCCGGTGTGGCCTGCACGCTCCCCGTCCTCGCCAGCATGCTCCTCGGCCTCTTCGGCACGGGGACCGGAGCCTCCGACGCGGCGACCCTGCTTGGCTACTTCACGTACGGGCTCAACGCCGTCGGCCTGCTCTTCGCGTTCCGCCTCGGCTGGCCGAACCTGCAGTTCGTCTGGAGCCAGCCGCAGCGCAGCACCGCCTGACGCGGTCACGCGCGCCATCCCCCCACGGAACTGAAGGCGTAAGCCAGCGCCCACTGCCCAACCGTCCACTGAACCCACTGAAGGACTGAAAAAATCCCTGGCCTCGTCATCACCGCTCCAGGCCGCGGTCGGTGATGAAAGGCCGTGCCAGCGCTGCCACGATTCAGTGGTTTCGGTGTCTTCGGTGGGCAGCCAGCGGTGACCGAGGAAAAGGCCCAAACCCGTCCGAACGGAACGGTGAAATCCCACTGCCCCGTCCACCACCCAGGAGCAGATCCCGGGCAGCCGGGATGGCGGCCACGATGTGGCGGCATCGACTCCGTTTTTTCCGTAGCATGCGCGCGCTCGGGCCGGAGCAATCGTTTATATCCAAGCCCTCCTGCCGAACCCTGCAGACGGGAGACATCCCCTGCGGAGACCGCGTTTGGAGTACACACGTTTCGAGAGGGCCAGGATCATCGGCGCCCGCGCGCTGCAGCTCTCCATGGGCGCCCCGCCCCTCATCGAGACGCCGGCCGAAGTGCGCAACCCCGTGCGCGTGGCCATGCTCGAGTACGAGGACGACGCCATCCCGCTCACCGTCAAGCGCACCAAGACCCACCAGGTGAGAACGTGACCGAAGAGACCTTCCTCGACTCGCAGCAGTCGGCCTCCAGCGCCGCCCCCGGCACCGAACTCCTCGTCCCCGAGGAGGAGTACCTCACGTCCGGCGTGCACATCGGCACCCAGCACAAGACGGCCGACATGAAGCCGTACATCTTCCGCGTCCGCAACGACGGCCTCTTCGTCCTCGACGTCGCGAAGACGGACCTCGCCCTGCGCGCCGCCGCCGAGAAGATCGCAAAGTTCGACCCCAAGCGCGTCCTCTTCGTGAGCCAGCGCCAGTACGGCCAGAAGCCCGTGAAGGAGTGCGCCGTCGCCGTGGGCGCCAACGCCATCGCCGGCCGCTTCATGCCGGGCACGCTCACGAACCCGATCGTCGCCGGCTTCATGGAGCCCGAGATCCTCATCCTCACCGACCCCCTCGGCGACGGCCAGGCGCTCCGCGAGGCACTCAACATTGGCGTGCCCATCCTCGGCCTCGTGGACTCGAACAACGAGACGAAGAACCTCGACGTCGTGATCCCCGCCAACAACAAGGGCCGCCGCAGCCTCGCCATCGTGTACTGGCTGCTGGCCCGCGAGATCCTCTTCGCCCGCGGCGACATCAAGGACCGCGCCGAGTTCACGAAGACCGTGGACGACTTCGAAGCGAGCCTGTAGGTCCCGCGCTGCGCAGCTTTGGACATTTCAAGCAACGGGGTGACGGCAATGGTCATAAGCGGGCAGACTAGCTCGACAGCTGTGGTACAGTCTGTCCGCGGCCTTCCCCGCGCTCGACTCCAACCAAGCTTTGCTGGAGCCGCGGCCGTCCTGGTCGTCCTCGCCATCGCCGCCCCGAGCGCCGGCCAGGCGCTCGTCAACAACGGCACGATTGCCATGGGCGTCCGGCCGCACGGAAACCTCGGCATCGCGAACGGCCTCCCCAGCAATCAGGGCAACCAGGTGACCTCCGTCCACCACATGCCTAGCCACTTCGACGGCATGGACAACGACATGGAAGGGGAAGGCTGGGGCCTGAACTATGACGGCGCGGCGGGACCCGTCGGCTGGGCGGACTCGGCCGTCACGGGCAGCGGACCCACCGGCTCGTTCAGCACCCCGCCGCCCACCCTCGTCTCATTTACGCCCAACACAGCCTTGACCTGCGTCACGAGCGTCGTCAAAGTCGGCGACATCCAGATGACGCAAGCGTACTGCCCGCACGCCACGGTGCCAGAGGTCTATCGCGATGACATCACGTTCCAGAACGTGGGACCGGTTGTGCACAACAACATCCTCTACCGCCGCCAGATGGCGTGGGGCATGGGTGCCCGCCTTGCCGGCGGCACGAGCATCAGCGACGCCTGGACCGGAAGCATCGATGTCCTTCCGGCTGGCTCGACGCCTCCGCCGGCCATCATCAAAGTTGGACAGGTAGATTTTGCCACGAACCTCAACCCCCTCTTAGCATGGACGCCACGCAACACCTGCGGCGTGTTCTTTCCAACAACCTGCGTCCCGACCCCTCCCACCGGAGAAGGTCCTCCCGGCCAGCCGGGCTTCCAAAAGATGGCGCCTCCGTCCGACGACGGCATCGTCTGGGACTTCAACTTTGGTACCCTTAACCCTGGCGAGCAGGTTTCGGCCACCCTCTTTTACGGTGCAGCGCCGACCCGCGCACAAGCCATCGCCGACCTCAACGCGGTCGGCGCCCAAGAATACAACCTGATGCAGAGCACGATTCCCACGTCACCGGGCAGTCCAAACG
>JBHEMF010000104.1:5769-6106 GCA_046352665.1 Thermoplasmatota archaeon | reverse complement strand
GAGGGCGAGGACGTGCGCGAGGTACTGCAGAATCACGCCCGCGCCGAGCTTCGAGGCCCCGCCGCGTCGGGCCTCGAACGCGTATCCGACCTCCTCGACGCGGCGCAGGTCGCTGCGGCCCAGGACCTCGAGGAGGATCTTGTAGCCGGCAGGGCGCAGGCCGGCGGCATCGACGCGGTCGCGGCGGAACAGGAACAGGCCGCTCATGGGATCCGTGAGATGGAAGCGCCGCACCGGCGGCAGGGCGAGCTTCGCGATGGCGCGGGCACCCCGCGAGACCGTGCGGCGCATGGGCCCGAAACTCCCCTCCGAGCCCCCGGAGACGTAGCGCGAGCCG
>JBHEMF010000104.1:0-5759 GCA_046352665.1 Thermoplasmatota archaeon | reverse complement strand
CCATGAGGCGGAACTGCTTGCCGAGCCACGATCGCTCGTAGCCCGACACCTCGCCCAGCTCGGTGAAGTTGAGCGCGAACGGGCGGGGGTCGCGGCACTCTGCGGAGCGCCGGAACGACCACGACGCCTCGCGGGCCCGGTCGAGGAGGGCTCGGACGGCCGCGGGCGGATGCTGGAAGTCGGCGTCCATCACCGCCACGAACTCGCCGCGCGACTCCTTCACGCCCCGGACGACCGCCGTGGCGAGGCCGCGCTCCCCTGTGCGCACGACGACGCGGGCCCTGCGGCTCGCGGCGGCTGCGAGCCTGGCCGTGCCGTCCTTCGAGGCGTCGTCCACGACCACGTACTCGGCGTCGATACCGGCCAGGGCCTGGTCGAGGGCGGCGAGGAGCGGGCCGATGTTGGCCGCCTCGTTGTAGGTGGGGATCACGACCGACAGCGTCGGGCCGGGAGGAGGACGTCCCGCGGCGGTTGCTGCAGGCCTCGGCGCGTCCACGGCGGGTCAAGCGACTTGGTGCGGGTAGAAAAACGCCAAGGCTTGAATTCCAGGGTTGGCGGGCCGGCCCCAGGCCATCGGCGGTCTCTTCATTGCGCCTTGCCCGCAGCCCAGCGCGCATATGCTGCGTCCACGACGACTTTCACCGTCTCCACGAGCGGCACCTCGTACGGATGGCCGTCGGCCAAGGCAGCGCGGACCGCCGTGGCGTGGCGGGGCAGGATGCGCGCCTCGACGAGCCACTCGTCGCCGTCCTCCTGCCGCCCTTTCCAGACGTACGTGGACCGGATACGTCCCGTGTGCACGCAGGCCGCGAGCCCCGACTGCACGAGCCGGTCGGCAAGGCCGTGCGCCTGCGCCTCGGTGGCGACGGTCGTGCGCACGAGCAGCATGCGGGCCATGCCGCGCGGCACGCAGCGGCGGCACAAGAAGCCTTATGCGAACGGCGCCAGTCGAAGCACGACTTGGCCGACCTCTTCCCCATCGTGCTCATCTCGGTGCTGGTCCTCTACGTCCTCTTCGTCGTCTGGCTCCTGCGCACGGGACGCCTCGCGAAGTGGAACCTGAGCCTCATGCTGGGCATCGTGCTCATGCAGAGGACGCACCGCGGCAAGGCGACGATCGACTTCATCGCAAGGCCACGCCGCTTCTGGAACCTCGTCGGCGACGTCGGCATCGTGCTCACCCTTGGCGGCATGGTCGCCATCACGCTCTTCTTCCTCTGGTCGGTGGGCCTCGCGCTCCAGCCCCACTCCGGCGTCCCGGCCCTGGGTGTCAAGGAGATCTTCGTCATCCCCGGCGTGAACCCGTTCGTGCCGCTCTGGTACGGCATCGGGGCCTTGATCGTCACGCTCATCGTGCACGAGGGCGGGCACGGCATCCTGGCCCGCGCCAACGGCATGAAGCTGAAGAGCCTGGGTCTGCTCTGGCTAGTGGTCCCCATCGGCGCCTTCGTGGAGCCCGAGGAGCTCGACCTCAAGGTGGCGCCCCGCCGCGTCCGCCTGCGCGTCTTCGGCGCGGGCCCCGCCGTGAACCTCGCCTTCGCCGCCGTCTTCCTCACGACTTTCGCGCTCCTCATGGGCAGCCTCACCCCGAACCAGGGTGCCTGGATCGGCGGGGTGAGCCAAGACGCACGCGGCCACGACCTGCCCGCCAAGGTCGCCGGCATCCAGGGCGGCGACATCATCGTCTCCGCCGCCCGTGCGCCGCAGGCCGGCACCGAGCGGGAGGCCATCGCGGACTGGCCGGCGCTCTCGGCGTTCCTTAACCATTCCCGGCCTGGACAGGACGCGACTTTCGGCATGGCCGACGGCCGCGACGTCCACCTGACCCTCGTGAGCGTCTGGTCCACGCTGGGCGAGGACGAGCACGCCAACATCACCGCGGGGACTCCGGCCGCGATGGAGACGTGCCGGCAGCTCCTCGCACCTCCCCCCGAGACGGGCAGCGACTGCGCGGCACGCCTCACCGCCCGCGCCCGCGCCGGCGTGAACCCGCTTACACCCGAGAGCCTGTCGTTCCTCGCCGACCCGTTCCAAGGCAGCGGACAAGGATTCGCCCGGCTCGCCGCCCTGCCGGTCGCGGAGGTGCTCTCGACGCCGCCGCAGCCCATCCTCACCGTGTACATGCCGGCGTTCTACTCCACACCGTTCCACGCCGGGACCTTCTGGGTGCTGGCGAACCTCGCGTTCTGGGTCTTCTGGATCAACCTCATGGTCGGCATCACGAACATCCTGCCCATGCTGCCGCTGGACGGCGGCCACATCTTCCGCGAGGCCGTCGGCGGGGCGCTGGGCCGGTTGCGCCCGGGCCTCGAGGCCGAGCGGCGCGACCGCATCGTGACGGTGGCCGCCACCGCCATGAGCTTCCTCATCCTGGGCGCCTTCGTCGTGCAGATCGTGGCGCCGCATTTCCTGGGCGGGCTCCGGTAGGGCCAGGGGTTGGCGCCAGCAAACTGCGCAACTGCCCACTGAACACACTGAAAAAAGGACCCGGCGAAAAACTCAATGCCCTCAGGTTTAAAGGGCCGAAGCCAGCGGTGAAAGCAGTGAAGAGCCAACGGTTCAGTGGTTTCAGTGTCTTCAGTGGGCAGTAGGCGTCTTGGAGCTTGGGGAACAAGCCGCCTCCCGGGAACGAAGCCCTCTTATCGCTCCAGCCTTCAGGCCCAACGCCGGCAATGGCTGTCCAACTGGAGCGCGTGAAGATCCCGGAGCTGCACCCGGAGGTCCGCGTGAAGTCGTACGCCGAGGCCGTGCTGGGCTACACGCGGAAACTCGCCGTGGCGGAGGCGCTGCGGTGCATCGACTGCAAGACGAAGCCCTGCACGTACGCCTGCCCGGCCCTCACGAAGGCGCCGGAGTACATCCAGGCCATCGCCAAGGGGGACTTCGACCAGTCGCTCGCCATCGCCCTGGAGACCTACCCCATCCCCGGCACCCTCGGCCGCACCTGCTTCCACCCTTGCGAGGACTCATGTGTCGTCGGCTTCAAGGGCGAGCCCATCGCCATCTGCTCCCTGAAGCGCGCGGCGTTCGACTACGGCCAGTGGCCCGAGATCGTGCGCCCGCCGCCGTCCGGCAAAAGTGTGGGCGTCGTTGGCTCCGGCCCCGCCGGACTCCAGGTGGCATACGACCTGGCCCGCAAGGGGCACGCCGTCACGGTCTATGAGGCGCTCACCAAGCTCGGCGGCATGCTCACCGTCGGCATCCCCGAATATCGCCTGCCGCGCGACGTCGTGCAGCGGGAGCTGGACAAACTCGCCGAGTGGGGCGTCCAATACGAAACGGGCTGGCGCCTCGGCGACGCGGGCAAGGGGCTCGATGCCATCCTTGCCGCGCACGACCTCGTCTTCCTCGGCGTCGGCTGCCACAGCCCGAAGGCCATCCGCGTCCCCGGCGAGGACGCCAAAGGGGTCACCCACGCCGTCGATTGGCTGCGCCGCCTCGAGCTCGGCGAGAAGTACGACCTCGCGAACCAGCGCATCGTCATCATCGGCGGCGGCTCCACGGCGATGGACGTGGCGCGCAACTCGCTCCGGCTCGGCGCCCGCTCGGTGCACATCGTTTACCGCCGCGGCCGGCGCGAGATGACGGCGAGCCCCGAGGAGGTGGTGCAGGCGCGCGACGAGCGCATCAAGTTCCTCATGCTCGCCAACCCCACCCGCATCCTCACCGACGCGCACGGCAAGGCGACGGCCGTGGAGTGCATCCAGATGGACCTCGGCCCGCCCGACCGCTCCGGACGCCGAAGCCCCGAGCCCATCCCCGACTCCGAGTTCCTGCTCGGCGCCGACCAGGTGATCCTCGCCGTCGGCCAGAACCCGAGCCTCATCGCCGGCGCCGTGAAGGGCCAGGTCCAGCTCTCCAAGTGGGGCGACGTCGTCGTGGACGCCGACTGCCGCACGAGCCACCCCAAGGTCTTCGCCGCCGGCGACATCGCACTCGGCCCCAGCAGCATCATCGAGTCCATCGGCCAGGCCCGCAAGGCAGCGCTCGTCATGCACACGGCGCTAGGGGTGTAGTCGCCATGGTCCGCATGCCGGACGTGACGGCGACCGTGCCGACGCGGCGAATGAGTGTGGCCCGCGGCACGTTGCTCCTCCCCAAGGGCTTCGTCCCCGACGCCGACGCCATCGCCGCAGCGCGCAGCGCCGCCGTCCTTGCCGCCAAGGAGACGGCGCGCCTCCTGCCCACGGCGGTGCCTTTCCAGGTCACGGACGCCTCCTGCGAGGTCGATGCGCAGTCGGCGCACGTGGAGTGCACGATGACGGTGCAGGGGTTCGCCCGCACGGTGCTCGCCTCGGCGGCCCTCTTGGGGGCGTCGGCGGCCCTGGTGTCGCTTGCCGAGTCGGCGGGATCCCCCGAGGGCACCCGCATCTCCGAACTGCACGTCGTCCAGAACGTGGCGGATTGACGGCGCTGTACAGAAACGTGCAGCAATGCCGGTGGCAGGGGACAACGCTTATTGGCCCGTGAAACGGGTGCCTTGCCGGGTGTCGGTGGCAGCGTTGCGTTGCATTGGGCGGGCGCCAGCGCAAGGGTTTGCCGTGGCCGCCATCGTCGTTGCGGCGGCGGCAGCGCTCGTGCTCATTCCGCACCCGACCGACGCCCAGGTGCCGTGCGCCAACTTCCCCGCGAACAACTGCTTCGCGGGCGCCACGGCCATCAACGCCGTCCCGTACTCGGTCTCGCAGAACAACAACGGGGCCACCACCGAGGCGGGCGAGCCGGTGCCGTGCTGCGGCATGGGCGCCACGGTCTGGTTCCGCTGGACACCCAACGCGTCGGGCACCGGTGTCGTGGCGACATGCGGGTCGTCGCTTGACACGGTGCTCGCAGTCTATACCGGGGGTTCCGTCTCGGCGCTCGCACAGGTCGGCTACAACGACAACTCGTGCGCGAACCAGTCCCAGGTCACGTTCACCTGCGTTGCCGGCACGACGTACCGGATCCAGGTCGGGGGAAGTGCCGCCGCCATGGGCTCGTTCACGATGACCGTGAACGGCTGCTGCACGAGCGCCGTCGCCAACGACTGCTTCGCGGCCCCCACCATGGTCGCCTCCAGCCCGTACTCCAACAGCATGAGCACGGTGGGCGCCACGATGGAGGCCGGCGAGCCGTCGCCTGGCTACACGATCGGCAACACGGTGTGGTACCGCTGGACCGCCGTGGCGGCGGGGACCGCATCCGTCGGCACCTGCGGATCCTCGTACGACACGGTCCTCGCGGCGTGGACGGGGAGCACGCTTGCCACCCTCAGCCTCGTCGCCGCCAACGACGACTCCTCCTGCGGGACGCAGTCGCAGATCACGTTCCCGTGCACGGCCGGGACCACCTACCAGATCCAGGTCAGCCGGTACTTCAACCTCGGCGGCGGTCCGCTGCAATTCTCGCTTGGCGGATGCGACGGTGCCGCCCCGCCCCCGTGCATCGGCGGCCCGCCGGCGAACGACTGCTTCGCCGCGGCGACCGTCATTGCGGTGAACCCCTATTCGACGACGCAGTCGCCCATCGATGGCGCCACGATGGAGACGGGGGAGCAGTCGCCGTCGCCGTACACCGTGGGGAAGACCGTCTGGTTCAATTGGACGGCCGGCACGGGCGGGACGGCGACGCTCAGCACCTGCGGATCCTCTTACGACACGGTCCTCTCGGTCTGGACCGGCGCCACCGTCGGGACGACGGTCTTCGTGGACGTGGACGACGACCCCTGCGCTGCGCAATCGCAGCTGGACATCGTTTGCACGGCCAGCACGACCTACCAC
>JBHEMF010000103.1:0-6162 GCA_046352665.1 Thermoplasmatota archaeon | reverse complement strand
CGCCACGACGACCACGGCCCAGAGGGTGAACGCCGGCAGTCCGGCAAGAATCTTCCAAAGCGAGATGACGTTGGTGTCGTCGGGGAATTTTTTCGCTGCCCACGCCGCGACGCACCACGGCCCGGCATTGAGCGCAATGCCAGCGGCGACGGCGGGCGCGAGCGGTTCGATGTAGCGGTAGGGGCAAGCGATCTGCGCGGGAACGCTGCGGCCGGTCGTCGCGACGACGAACGACAGGTCCTGCGCGCCGAGCGACGTGAGCGTCCCGTCGGGGGCGAGGTCGTCGAGCTGCACGTGCAGGCGCGTCGTGGCCTCGACGTTGAGGAAGAAGTAGAGGTCCACCTCGACGTCGCCCACGGGCTCGAGCGAGCGGTTCCATGCCGGCGCCGCGAACCACGAAGCCTCGTGCTGGCCGAGGCCGAGCTGCTCGAGGACGGGGATGAACCGCATGTCGGACGTGGCGCCAGTGGGCGCTTGCGGCTGCAGGAGCGGCACCGTGCCGTTGGCGCCCGGGACGGTTCCCGATTCGGCGCCGAGCCAGAGCTGCGTCGTCGTCACGGGGAACGGGAACTCGCCGACGGCGGCAGCGTCGGCCGGCACGGCCGCGACCGAGATCAGCGCCAACGTTGCCGCGACCGCGACGGACAAGACCAAAGGCTTCGCGTTTCCACTGGGGGCCACAGACTGCTCCACGAGAGCCAGGCCACCCCTGCACCGATTAAACCATTGTGGTGAAATTCCGCACCGACTCTGCTCTATTGGTCCACGTTTCCATGCGCCGCAGACCGACTGGCTCCAACCGATCCGGGCCAAGGCCAGTCCCTGGTCTCGCTCAACTTGAGGCCTCCGCTTCGGGGCCTCAGGCGAGGCGCCTTGCGCCGCCACGAGGAGACCTCCCGGCGGCCTCCTCCAGGCGCGCCTCGCTTCACTTGAGACCCTTCCGCGTGCTGCTGCGCCTGCTCCAGCCCAAAAAGCCCGCCGGGCTTTTTGTGGCCCGCCCGGGCCGCCGACGCGGCCCGGCCGGCCGCGAGGCGCTGCGCGCCTCGCTCCACTTGAGACCCTTCCGCGCGCGCTGCTGCGCACGCTCCAGGCTTTCAAGTGGTCCCAGCGGGATTTGAACCCGCGTCGACGCCGTGAGAGGGCGTCATGATTGGCCGCTACACTATGGGACCGGACCCCAGGCGGGGCACGGATGCGGCGATGGCGGCCCCTATTTTAAGAAAGGAGGCGGCTGGCGTTCGTCGTCCTTGGCGCGGCGCCGCATCGCGACCACGAGCCAGATGCATCCGAGCATGAGGCCCGTCGCGGCAAGGAGACCGGCGCCGGCGTCCTGCCGGTTTCGCGCCGCTGCAACCCCGACCTCCGTCGGTTCACGCTCGGCGCTGCCACGCACAGGCTGCAGGGGCAGGGTTGCGCCCAGCATAGGTTTGCAGCCTTCCCCGACGCCGTCGTGATGGGCGTCGGCCTGCACGTTGGGCGTGGCGGGGCAATTTTCGGCGCCGTCCGCGACGCCGTCGCCGTCCGGGTCGCAGGGGTCGCCCTCGCCGTCGCGGTCCCGGTCGGCCTGGCGCGGGTCGGGCGCGTCGGGGCAGACGTCGCTTGCGTCCGCAATCCCGTCGCCGTCCCGGTCCGGGTCGCAGAGGTCGCCTTGCCCGTCGCGGTCGGCATCGGTCTGGGCCGCGTCCGCCACGGTTGGGCAGTCGTCGCGGGCATCCATGACACCGTCGCCGTCCACGTCGAGTCCGGCGAGGCCGTCGTCGGTGCCGTCGCGGGGCGGACCCGTCGGATGCGGGCCCTCGTCCGGTTGGACGTCCGCGGGGCACTCGACCGGCGCCTCGACGTGGACGAGCATGGTCGTCGTCGTGGCGAACCCTTGGGCATCGGTGACCGTGAGGGCCACGACGAAGTCGCCACCTGTGGCGTAGGCATGGGAGGGGTTCTGGGCGCTCGCGTCGTAGCCGTCTCCGAAGCCCCAGTACCATGCCACGATCGGCGCGCCCCCCGGCTGGCTCGTGTCGGTGAATTGCACGGGGTTCGTGCCGCACACGTCGCCCTGCGCGTGCACGAAGGCGGCGTCGGCGTCGTCCACGGGCGGCGGAGGTGGAGGGGGCGGCGGTGGCGGCGACGGGGGGACGCAGTTGCCGAGCACGTGCACCTGGTTGGAGAACTGGCTCGTCGCAGGCCCGGACTCCCCGCCCACGACGTACGCTTGGCAGCCGTTCACGATGAAGCCGCCCATGTCGGAGCGCGGTGTCGGCAGGTTGGCGCCGGGAGCGTTGTAGACGGCGCCCGCTCCGCCTACGCCGGGGATGCGCACGGTGTTGGCGTGGTAGCCGGAGCCGTCGAAGCCGCCGAAGATGTAGGCGTCCGTGCCGTCCCACACGCCCGCCATGGACCGCACGCCATAGGGCAGGGACCCGAAATTGGCCGTGACCGTGGCGGGCGGCGTGAAGGCATGCACGGAAGCAAGCGCCGTGTTGCCGGTGGCGCTGCCGCCGATCACGAGCACCTGCGTCCCCGTCCAGGCCGCGTAGGCGCCCCCGTTTGCCGTGGGGAGCGAGCCCACGTTCAGGGGTGTCGCAGGCGCCATCGGGTCGAAGCGCAGGATGTCGGAGTACACGGGTGCCGCGCCCACGACAGGTGCCGCCCCGAAACCGCCGAAGATATCGACGTAGGTCCCGTCGAAGGCCGCGGCGACCTGGAAGCGTGGGTTCGGCAGGCTCGCCACGACGGGCAGCGTCCCGGAGTTGCTCGCCGGGTCGAAGCGCAGGATGTCGGAGTACACGTTGTTGGAGCCTTGGACGCCGCCGATCACGTAGGCGCACCCCGCGGGGCAGCCGGGATAGCTGCGTGGGTCCCACACGGCGGTGGCGAGGCGGCGGGGGGCTGGCAGCGTGTGCGGGTCCGTGACGGCGCTTGGCGCGTTCACGTCGATGCGGTAGATGGCCGCCATGTCCATGCCGTTGTAGCCGCCGAAGGCGTAGCCGTACGTGCCCGACCAGACAACGGTGCCGTCGTCGTAGGGGGCAGGCAGGCAGGTGCACAGCACGGCCATGGTGGACCCCGTCGCGATCGTGGCGTCGGCCGGTTGCAGGGCTGCTGCCAACGCGATGGAGGCAACGGCCAAGGCAGCGAGGTGGAACCACCGTTGCGCCGACCTCCTTGCATCCATGGTGCACCGACCGCCGCCGCGCGTCGCGGCAAGCGTCGCTTCGTCAACGGCCGGGCGCGGGATAAGCCTGCCTGGCCGTGGCGGTTCCGCGGGGATTTGTCCGTCAGGAAGGGGGTTCTTCGCGGACCTGCAGGAAAACGCGCGCCGTCTTCCCGGTGGCAAGGCCGAAGCCCGTGTCGATGGTGGTCCAGTCCCACGCGAGCTTCTCGCTGAGGCTTGCCAGGCTGCCGGTCTTCTCCTCCATCGTGACCTCACGCACGGCGACGGCCTTGAAGTGGTAGGCGGCCTGCTTCAGGGCCTTCTCGGCCTTGGCCTTCTCGCGGGTGAGGACCTGAACGCCGCCGCGGTTGGCGACGAAGCCTTCGATGTTCACCTTCGCCTCCGCGAGGGCGCGGGCCAGGCGCGCAAGGGCGCCGAGCTCGTCGGGCAGGTGGACGTCGAAGAGGTGGTAGCGGGCGGGCACGGCCTCGCCACAGGGCCGGCGGGGATGAGCCTTGCTGGCGCCTAGCGGCCGCGCGTCCGCCGGGGCGGCCGGCCCGTGGCTGCGGCAAGCGGCACGCGGCCGACGGGCTCCAGGAGCGGCTTCAGGAACTTCCCGGTGTACGACGCTTCGACGGCGGCGACCTCCTCGGGGGTCCCTTCCGCGATGACGAGTCCGCCCGCGTCGCCGCCTTCGGGGCCGAGATCGACCACCCAGTCGGCGCACTTCACGACGTCGAGGTTGTGCTCGATCACGACGACCGTGTTGCCCTGATCGACGAGGCGCTGCAGGACCTCGAGGAGGTGGCGCGTGTCGTGGATGTGCAGGCCCGTGGTGGGCTCGTCCAGGATGTACAGCGTCCGGCCGGTGCCGCGGCGGGAGAGTTCGGTGGCGAGCTTCACGCGCTGCGCCTCGCCGCCGGAGAGCTGTGTCGCGGGCTGGCCGAGGCGGATGTAGCCGAGGCCGACGTCCACGATGGTGGCGAGCTTGTTGCGGATCTGCGGGATGTTCTCGAAGAACTTCAGGGCCTCATCGACGGAGAGGTCGAGGACCTCGCGGATGCTCTTGCCCTTGTACTTCACCTGCAGCGTCTCCTTGTTGTAACGCGCGCCCTTGCAGACCTCGCAAGGCACGTACACGTCGGGGAGGAAGTGCATCTCGATCTTCACCACACCGTCGCCTTCGCATGCTTCGCAGCGGCCGCCCTTCACGTTGAAGCTGAAGCGGCCCGTCTTGTAGCCGCGGGCCTTGGCGTCCTGCGTCATGGCGAAGAGGTCGCGGATGGGCGTCCAGACCCCCGTGTACGTCGCCGGGTTGGAGCGCGGTGTGCGGCCGATGGGCGACTGGTCGATGTCGATGACCTTGTCCACGTTGTCGAGGCCGTCGATGCGCCTGTGCTTGCCCGGCCGCTCGCCGCCGACGAGGCCGAGCTGGCGGAGTGCTGCCTTGTAGAGCGTCTCGTTGATGAGCGTGGATTTGCCCGAGCCTGAGACACCCGTCACGGCCACGAAGAGCCCGAGCGGGATATCGACGGTGATGTCCTTGAGGTTGTTCTCCGCAGCGCCCACGATGCGGATGGACTTGCCCGTGCCTTCGCGGCGAGCACCCGGCACAGGGATGCGGAGTTTCCCCGCGAGGTACTGGCCCGTGAGGCTGCGCGAATTGCGGGCAACGTCGGCGGGTGTGCCGAACGCCAGAAGCTCGCCGCCGTGCTCGCCTGCGCCCGGCCCGAGGTCCACGATCCAGTCGGCCTCCCGCATCGTGTCCTCGTCGTGCTCCACCACGAGCACCGTGTTGTCGAGGTCGCGCAGCCTGTGCAGGGTGGAAAGGAGGCGGTGGTTGTCGCGCTGGTGCAGGCCGATGGACGGCTCGTCCAGGACATAGAGGACGCCTTGCAGGCCCGAGCCGATCTGCGATGCGAGGCGGATGCGCTGCGACTCGCCGCCGGAAAGGGTCGCCGAGGAGCGGTCGAGGCTGAGGTAGCCGAGGCCGACGTCGTCGAGGAAGCGCAGCCGCTCCACGATCTCCTTCAGGATCTCTTTGGCCACCTTGTTCTCGCGCTCCGTGAAGCCGTCGGGCAGGCCGCGGAACCAGCCGAGCGCGTCCGTCACCGCGAGCCGGGTCGCCTGGATGATGCTCTTGCCGCTCACCGTGACGGCGAGGACCTCGGGCTTGAGGCGGAGGCCTTTGCAGGCGGCGCACGGCCGCTCGGCCATGAACGCGGCGATGCGCTCCTTGGCCTTCTCCGACTCCGATTCGCGCAGGAGCCGCTGCATGCGGACGGCGAGCCCTTCCCAGCGCGACTCGCCGCCCCAACGCGTCGAGATGGCCTCCGGTGCGCCGTACATGACGATCTCCCGGTGCGCGTCGGGCAGCGACTTCCACGGCGTGTCCACGGAGACGCCGAGCTCGCCGCAGACGTAGGCGAGCCAGCGGCCCATCCAGCTGCGGAAGATGAAGACGTCCGAATGGAAGCAGCCGCCACGGATGGACCTGTTGCGGTCCTTCACGACCTTGTCCTCGTCGGGCTGCAGGTTGTAGCCGAGGCCCGAGCACGTGCCGCAGGCGCCGTGCGGGGCGTTGAAGGAGAAGACGCGAGGGGCCAGTTCGGCAAGGACGGCGCCGTGGTCTGGGCAGCCGAACGCCTCCGAGTAGAGCTCCTCCATCGGCTTCGTTGCACCTTTCTTGCCTTCGGGATCGACGGCCTCCCACCAGACCGTGACGAGCCCCTCGGCGGCCTTGAGGCTCGTCTCCACGGCGTCGGAGAGGCGCTGCTCGAACGCCTCCTCGCCCTGCTTCGCGACCAGGCGGTCCACCACGATGTCAATGGAGTGCTTGTAGGTCTTCTCGAGGCGCCACGGCCGATCGACCTCGCCGAACTCGCCATCGACGCGACCGCGGCCGAGTTGCGCGACGCGCTGGGCAGCCGCGTTGAGCCTGGCTTCGCCGACGAGTTGGCGACTCGAGCTGCGTTTCGTGCCGTGGGCATTCCTGACGCGCCGGAGGGGCT
>JBHEMF010000102.1:0-6180 GCA_046352665.1 Thermoplasmatota archaeon | reverse complement strand
CGCCCAGGAGCCTCGCGACGCCGGTGCCCTCACCGCCACGCCCATTCAGCGCGCGCAGCAGGAGTCCGCGCAACTTGGGCAGCATGGACTCGGCGGCATCCAACTTGGACAAGGCGATGGTGTTGAGTTTGCCGTGGGCAGGGTGCGGTTTCCTGGCCGCCTCTGCCATGATGGCCCGGTATTCACCCACCAACGCGATTGCGTCCAAGACGCCGCGCTGGTATGGCGTGAAGGCTTCACTTTCCATTGCCAGCCTCCTCGAAGAAGCAGGCATCGCCCAGCCCCTCGTCTTGTAAGATGATGGTCTCCTCACTCCTGATGGCGTTGTCCAGGTTGCCGCGGCGGAAGAGCGGGGTTCGCAGCCCGGCGTGGGTGCATTCATCGTCGCAGCTCTTGGCGCACCAGATGGCCCAGGCGGTGCCTCGGACGACTGCTGGCTCGTGGTTGTTGTCGTAGTAGTGCGGGGCGCTCGGGTCGGTGGTGTCCTCCAGGCAGTGCTCGCAGACGCTATCGCGGAACTCCAGTGTCAGGCATGGCTCCTGGTCGCCGTTTGCCCGCAGGCGGTCGCTGGGTTCCCGCAGGACTTGAACCCCGGTTGCATGCTCGACGTTGCCGACCGCCGGCGTCCCTTTTCCCTCTTGGGCCCCTGCGGCATCGCGGTTTGATGCGGGCAGGATCCAGTCGCCGATCGTGTCGGCCTTCGGGGGCGCTTCGTGGCCGCTGCAGGGTTCATGGTTCTGGCATCGCCATTGGCCGATGCCTGCGGAGCCCTGGATGAGGGCCGGGCACTGCGTCACGCCTCACCCCCTTTCAGGTTGGCGAGGGCGTCCGGCGTGTAGTAGCACTGCCTGCGACTGTCCCTTAGATCGTCGCGGGCCACGACGACTCCCTTGGCGCGGAGGCATTGCAGGCACCACGTGACGGTGCGTTGCGGGTCCCCCGTGAGTTCACGGATCTGGTGCGGCCGGATGCCGGGGTTCTCCCGCACCAGGTCGAGGATGACGTCCTGCTTCGTAGTCATGATTTCAGAGCTCGCACTCGATGGCGTCCTCGTTGCCGTCCCAGTCGCCGCCCTCCATGGCTTCGTTGGCGGCGTCGATGCAGACCTGCCGGGCGTCTGGGAAGGCCTTGGCCTTCTGCCACCAATCCGGCACGAGTTGCAGGCGCGCCGTCTCCACGTCGGCGCCCTCCTCTTCGTCCTCATCGAGCTCCGTGCAGCCGGCCGCCATGAGGGCCGCCCTGGCGTCGAGTTGGTTGGAGCCGTTGAGCCACTCCGTCAAGTACTCCGCCGTGGGGTCCTGCCCGAAGTCTGGGGCGTCCAGCCAGCACTCCGTGCCGCACACGCAGAGGTCACGCTTCCGGGCGCCCAGGATGGCTTCGGCGGGGTCGAGGCTGCCGAAGCAGTCGTCGCTGCCGCCGGCGTTGTCGCAGCCTTCGCGGGCGCACTTGCGGGCGTACCCGAAGATGCCGTCGCCGCGGAGCTTGATGCCGAGGCGACTGAACTCCGCGGACTGCTCCACCGTGATTGTTGGCGGCGCGTAGTGGCCGTGGCGGAGTTGGTCGGCGTACTCCTTCGCTTTCTCCACTACTGCCAACGCGTTGTCTTCCTCAACGCTGAAGATGGCTCGGGCCTGGAAGAAGAACTGCTTGCCGTCCTCCTCGATCGCGTCCTCCTGGGCGTCGGCTTCGAGACGGGCATTGGATGCCTCCGGGTCCAAGGCGTGGACGAGGCGGCCGACGTGGTGGCGGACATCGAAGTTCCGGGGACCCGCGTACGACATGCGGGCGTGGAGGACGACGCGGCGCACCGTGTACGGTTCCGCGGCGCGGGGGCTCCACGTGTCGCCCCACTTCTGTTCGGTCTTGGTCTGCAGCGTGACGTCGGCTCGGATAATCTTCGGGTCGGGCATGTTCAGGTCTCCAATGGTTCGGGGGGAGTGGGTTGAGGGGGTCGTTTGCAGGTGGCCTTGTGCCACCTCTTCTGGTTCGGGGAGTCACAGTAGGGGCACACGTCCAACGTGGGGCGATGGTTGTCGGCGCGGCGTTCGCCGATGCGGACGCGTTCCCGAAAATCCTGCCTGGGCGCCCGCTTCTTCACAGCGTACTCGACGATTTGCTGGAGGCATTCGCACCCGGTCTCGTGCCAGCACCCCATGGCGTCCGACGTCACCAGTCGATGACCCCCTCGCCGTCGCAGGATTCGCAGCGCATGCAGTCGTCGACGTCGCCGCTGCCGCCACAGTCCACACACATGGGGCGCCAACCCGCGTGCCACCAGGCGTCGTAGTCGTCGCCGTGGAGGCACGCGTCACAGAGCCGCGTCGGCAACCAGTTGCCGGGCAAGTTGCAGAAGCGATCGTAGGGGCGCTTCCGGCAGGCCTCGCAGAAGGCCGTGAGGCGCAGGAGGCTGCGTTTGAGGTCCTCGCGGCGGTTGGGGGGGAGGCGCATGTCGCGGCGCACCCGGCGCCAGGCGCGGTTGCGGCGCTGCACCCGATTCTGCACCTGGGCGGCCTGGCGGCGGTGCCTCTGCACCGCGGCGGGACGATTGCTCACGGCGCCACCTCCCTGGCGCGGTACAGGCCGGCTGCCACTCGCTCCGCGTACCCCTGCTTCACGAGGGCCCCAAGGTGCATGTCGACGTTGGGGAACCGGTCCCGCAAGTCACGGGTGCGGACCTCGCCGCGAGCGCGCAGGACGTCCAGGACCAGGCGGTTGCTCACCGCATCACCTCCCGACCCAGAGCCAGCCCCAATGGGGTGAGGCGGTAAAAGGGGACGTTGCCCGCGGCATCCGCCGCCTCCAAGCGTACCCGGAGGTCTTGGACGCCGTCGAGGCCCTGGACGCCGTGCTGCGTCAGTAGCGTCATGCCTTCTCACCGAGTTGGAACGTCTGCCCGCATTGCGGGCACGTCGCAGTGCTCCCGCCTTTGCCGCGCGGCAGGCCGGCCTTCTCCTTGTGCACGTCCTCGACGTGCGCCTGCATGTCCGTGATGTCCTCCAACGTGAACCCGGTGGCATCGATGAGGCCCGTCGAGTCGGCGCCCTGGATCTCCTTCAAGTTCACGAGGAGCGCCTCCTGGTCCCACTTGCTCATGCGCGTCGTCTGGTTGGCGCTCACGGCGTAAGCGCGGCACTCCGGGTCGGGGCCCTCGACGTATTGGACGCGGGCCTTCTTCCATCCCAACCGCCGGAGGACGAGGAGGCGGCCGTTCCCCGAGAACACGACTCGGTCGCTCTTGCGGACGATGAGGCGCTCCGGCTGCCCGAACCGCTTCAGGCTGGCCTCGATGGCGTCCAGGTTCTCCGCCGGATGCAAATTGGCGTTCTGCGGGTCGTCGACGAGGCGCCCCACCCCGACCTCGGCTTCCTCGAGGATGCGGAACCCTTGCGGCTTACGCATTCAGGGTCCTCCGATGCGGGCCCGCACGTACGCCTGCCCGGCCGGACTGAGGCCACTGAACCCGGCGAGGATCCCCTCCATGCGCCCCATTTCCCCGTCTCCCGCAGTGACGAGTGTCACTTGGGGTGAGGGGGGGGTCGGCGTCATCGCCACCACTGGTTCACTGGCGACGCGGCGGGGTCGGCGGGGCTTCAAGGCGCCCGCGTCGTCCAATGCGGACCGCATCTTGCGGGCGGGGCGCCGGCCACGCTTCGGCGCAGTGGCTGCGAGCTCCGGCGCCATCGTCTCCTCGGCTCCCACGCGAACGCAGCGGGGGCACAGGCGCGTCTTGCCCTTCCCGCGCCCCACCAGCAATGGCACCTCTTCCTTGCAACCGGGGCACTCCTGCAGCTTCGGGGCGTTACTGCCGCGCGCCTTCGCGGCGAGCTCACCCGTCTTTTTGCCTTGGCATTCCCGGCACTTGCCCTGGTGGATGGCGAGGCCGGCTTCGTTCTTGCATGCGCGCCCGCAGGGCGCCGTGGTGGTGGTCATGGGTTCACGCTCAGGTTCTTGGGGAAGGGGTGGAGGCGATGGTTTGTCAGCAGGCTCCTCTGGAGGAAATGACAAAGGGATCGTGGGCGCTTCGAGTTCCACCGCGACGGCGTTCACGGCGGGTGGCCCCAAGTGCAGCTTGCTGGCCGTGTTGCCCTTCTCAGCGATACGGCGTTCCCGCGCGTAGGCGCGCTCCGGCGGCTTGTCCTGCGATGCCGGAACCGGCTTGGGACGGTCATCCGCCACCCAATTCCTGGCGTACCTGCGATTCAAGTCCGCAAGTAGGGCCTCGCGGCGCCGCACGACCTCCTCCGTCTCAACGGGCGGAGACTTCGCGGTGCCCGCCAGGACACTGCGGCACAAGTCGCAACCCACGAAGCCCGGCACATCCAAGGCTGGGTGCGGGACGAGGCTGCGACTCGAATCCGCGGCACTGCAAGCGCTGAAGCGGCCACGCATCGCATGCACCACCACGCCGTCCCGGCCGAGACTCGCGAAAGCAACCCCGGCCGGAACGGCTCGTGGGTGCTCCTCCTGCAAGACGCCGCACGTGCTACACACGCCGGGAATGTCGGTTTCAAGGTACTCGTGCGTCATGTCATGTTCCCTCCAAGCGGTGATTCATGGCGGGGCTGAGGCGGCGCTGCGCGATCTCGACGTATTGCTCGTTGAGTTCGCAGCCGATGAAGTCGCGGCCGAGGCGCTTGGCTACGAGGCCCGTCGTGCCGGACCCAAAGAAGGGGTCCAGGACGACGCAGGGGAGGAGACCCCCCCCCTGGACAGTCGCACGTTGCGCGCCACGCAAGCGTCGCGGTGTGCTTGACGGCGACGCCGTGTTGGCTCATGGCGGCGGACCGGTTCAGGCCAGCGTCCGCTTGCTGCCGCCACGCCCAGGCGCCCTTCTCCCGGAGGGTTTCGTGGGCTGTCTGCACGACGCGGGACCACGGGGCGCCGCACGCGGCACAGGCGCCGTGGGCGCTCGTGCCGGCCTGAATGCACGGCTCCACGAGGGCCTCCGGGAACGTCGCGAAATGGGCCTCGGAGACCGGCTGCGTGGGAATCGTCCAGACGCTCCGCTTGTTCCGGTACGGCACCACGATGCTCGACGTCCCCTCCTGGAAGGAGTCGTTGTTCTTTGGCTTCGTTCGGGCGACCATCGGGACGCCGGAAGGCACGTCCATTCCGGCGTCCCGATGCTTCGCGCCGATCGCGGGCCATGTCTTCGGACCAACGCCGGCCTTCCGGGCGAGGTTCTGTCGGGCCTTCAGCAGGCTCCGGTTTCCATTCTTGGGGTCCTTTGGGCCGCCTGTTTGGTTCCAGAAGTTCTTCTGGCTGATGCGGGCATGCGTGGCCTCGCTGGCGGGCTCCTTGATGGCCTCGGCGTCATAGAAGGAATCGTGGCCGCGCCACAGGTTAATGCGTTGCCACTTGCGGCGCTCCGGGCCGGCCTCTTCGCGGTACTCGGCTTCGTCCCAATCGTAGGTCACAACGACGTCCGCGGTCGTGTCGTCCTTCCAGCCGGCCGGCGGAGAGTCCAGCTCCTCCACCACGACGCCGGCTTCCTTGCGAATCCAACGGTAATCCGGCTGTGGTTCGATGCGGGTTCCGGCCCGGTCGCGGTGCGTCCAATGCGTTGCGTCGCCGCTCTTCGTGAAGAGGAACATGTACTCATGTGCGCTCGTGGGGCGATCGCTGACGCTTTCCGGCATGGGGTTCGGCTTGTGCCAGATGATGTCCTTGCGGAGCCACCATCCGTCGTCTTGCAGCGCGAAGGCGACCCGCCACGGCAGCCCCATCAAGTCCTTCGGCTTGTATCCAGGGACTTTTCTGGGTCTTCCGACGGGTGGCTGCGTCGCGCCGACCCACCCGTCGGAAGACCCCTCGCTCCGTGGCCCCGCACTGCTTGCGTAGGAGTCTCCGTAGTTCAGCCACAGCGTCCCATCCGGCCGCAGGACGCGGCGGACCTCCCGGAAGACGCGCACCATCGCGTCAAGGTGAGCCGCCAGTGTCTCCTCGAGGCCGACGGCGCCGGCCTCGCCGTGGATGCCGTAGTCCCTTAGCCCCCAGTACGGTGGCGACGTCACGCACGTCTGCACGCACCCCTCCGGCAGGCCCCGCATGGACGCCACGCAGTCCCCGACGAGGATCTCGTTGCGGGGAATCACGCCGGCACCTCGCCTGCTTCATCGTCGCCTACGGCGTCGAGGTTCGTCTGCGCCGCCGTCTTGGTGTCAAGGAGGGCGAGGGCGA
>JBHEMF010000101.1:0-6224 GCA_046352665.1 Thermoplasmatota archaeon | reverse complement strand
GAACAGGAGTGCTTTGAAGAAGGCGTGGTTCATGAGGTGCAGCATCGCCGCCGTGAAGCCAGCGCCGTTGTGCGGCTCGGTGTGAAGGTAGAGGACACCGCCAGCCCCCAGGGCGAGGAACATGTAGCCGAGCTGCGACAGAGTGGAGAACGCAAGGACGCGCTTGATGTCGGTGGCGACGAGCGCCATCGTGGCCGTGTAGATCGCCGTGAAGCCGCCGATGGCGCTGATCAGGATGAAGAGCGTCTCGCCCGTGAGGCCGCCGCCGGCACCCAGGGCGACGTAGAGGGGCCACGTGCGGGCGGTGAGGTACACGCCGGCCTTCACCATGGTCGCGGCATGGATGAGCGCCGACACCGTGGTGGGGCCCTCCATGGCGTCGGGAAGCCACAGGTCGAGGGGGAACTGCGCGGACTTGCCGACGGCGCCGCCGAAGATGAGAAGGCCGGCCCAGAAGACCGTGTCGCGGTGCCCGGCCAAGTCCATGTGGAAGAGCTCGCGGTAGGAGAAGGTCCTGAACGTCGTGAAGAGCAGGATGATGCCCATGAGGAGGAGGATGTCGCCAAGGCGCGTGACGAGGAACGCCTTCTTCGCGGCGACGGCGGCGGACTGCTTGTGGTACCAGTACCCGATGAGGAGGTACGAGCAGAGGCCCATCACCTCCCAGAAGATGAACAGGAGCAGGTAGTTGTCGAAGATGACGGTACCCAGCATGCCGGCCACGAAGAGCGACTTCACGGCGAAGTAGCGCCGCAGCTTGTCGTCGGGCTCGTCTGCCAGGTACGACGTGGCGAAGACCGTGATGAGGAGCGACAGCAGGGAGACGAGGGTGGCGAGCCAGACGGCAAGCGGGTCGAGGAGGACGCCGAACGTGAACGGGATGCCGCCGGCGGTGAACCAGGCCGTGCTCCAGCCGAGGTCGGGGCCGCCGCCGAGGGTGCGCGCGAAGAAGGCAAGCGACGCGAGGAGCGAGCCCACCATGGCTGCGATGGGGATGATGGCTCCGCCGCGCCACATGCGGTAGCGGCCGAAGGCGAACGTGAGGGCGGCGCCGGCGAGTGGCAGGCCCACGATCGCGAGCGCCAGGTAAAGGTCGGTGCCCTGCAGGGTCGTGAGTTCCGCCATTTCACCACCTCAGCATGCTGCTCTTGTTCACGTCCACGGAGCGGCCGTGGCGGTAGAAGTGGATGAGGATGGCAAGGCCGACGCACGCTTCGGCGGCGGCGAGGGCGATCACGATGAAGGTGTACACGATGGCGTCGGACTTGCCGTGGTAGTTGGCGAAGGCGACGAAGTTGATGTTGGCGGCGTTCAATACGAGCTCGACTGCGACAAGGACCCGGAGGGCGTTCCGTTGCGTAAGCAGCCCCAGGACGCCCACGGCGAGGAGGGCGCAGGAGAGCATGACGGTCCACTGGAGGGGGATCACTTGCCCACCTCTGCGTGGAGGGCCACGTCGCTTGCCATCTGCGATTCCCGCAGCTGGTCGCGCGTCACCTGCGCGTAGCGCTCGGCATCGGGCGGCGCCTGCATGGGTCGGGCGAGGACCAAGGCGCCGATCATGACGGCGGTGAGGAGGATGCCGAGGACCTCGAGCGGGATGGCTTGGGCGCCGAAAAGCGCGTCCATGACGCGGTCGAGGTCGTTGGCCTGCGTCTGGTTGGCGTCGGTGGCGGCGGCTCCGCTCCAGGCGCCGCTCCGCGCCACGAGGGCCAGGAGAAGGCCGAGGACGAGGCCCGCGAGCGCCGTGCCGAAGATGCGGGAGCCCGACCAGCGGTCGATGGTGTGGCGGACGCCGAGCCAGGCCAGCAGTGCAGCGACGGCGACGACGACGAGGAAGACGAGGCCCGCGAGGAAGCCCACGGAGGCCGCGAGGGTGCTTGCGACCCAGACTTCGGTCTTGCCTTTGGTCTCGGAGTGGCCGCCCAGGAGCCCCGCCGCCGCGTGGTTGGCGGACATCATGTACATCGCCATGACGTAGAGCGCGGCAGCGGCGATGAGGACCGCCGCGACTGCGGACCAGGCACTGCTGCGCGGCTGCAGGGCGGGGGCGGCCTCGGTGGTCTCCGTCTCGTCGCCGGCCACGAACATGACGGCGAACACGAAGAGGGTGAGGATGCCGCCCACATAGACGAGGACCTGGATGACGCCGACCAAGGGCGAGCCAAGGAGGACGTAGAGGGCCGCGACGGAGACGAGGAAGACGCCGAGGAACATGACACTGTGGAAGGTGCGCTTCACCATGGAGGACGCGATGCCGGAGGCGAGGAGGACGAGGCTGATGATGGCGAAGGAGACCGTCTCGACGTCCATGCTACGCACCCCCAGCCACGGAACCCACGGAAGGCACGGAACCCGGCCACGGCGCTTCCGTGCGCTCCGTGGTTTCCGTGGCTGGGTTCGTGGGCGTCATTTGTACGCCCCCCTGCCGAGTGCCGCCTCGTTCTGGCTCAAGCGGTCCGGCTTGTAGTCGAAGTCGCGCACGTAGGCCGCCGTCTCGTACTCCTTGCCCATACGGATGCTGTCGGTGGGGCAGGCCTCCTCGCAGAGGCTGCAGTACATGCACTTGGAGATCTCGACCGCGGGGAATTTCTTGCGCTTGTTCTGCGGTGTGTCGAAGCCGGGGTCGTAATCGACCATGTAGCAGGAGCCGTTGGGGCATGCCTGGGCGCAGAGGGTGCAGCCGATGCAGGTCTCCAGCTTGAGGTAGATGCGGCCGCGGAACCGGTCGGCGACGGGCTTCTTCTCTTCGGGGTACTGGACCGTCACGGGCTTCTTGAAGAAGTGCGAGAGGGTGACGCCCATGCCTTGCAGGATGGGGACGAGTGGGACCTTGTTGCGCATGCTAGACGCCTCCGGCGAGGACCTTCACCGCGACGGCGGTGGCCACGAAGTTCACGATGGAGAGGGGGAGGAGGACCTTCCATGCCACACCCATGTATTGATCGACGCGGACGCGGGGCAGGGTCGCCCAGACCCAGAAGACCACGAACGACAGGACCAGGCTCTTTGCGAGGAAGACGAGGGGCTGCACGACGGCGAGGGCGGTGCCGCCGAGGAGGCTCTCGCCGGGGAAGTGCCAGCCGCCGAGGAAGATCATGGTGATCATGGCCGAGACGAAGAACACGTTCGAGAAGAGGACCACGAAGAACATGCCGAAGCGCATGCCGGAGTACTCCGTCGTGAACCCGGCCACCAGTTCCGACTCGGATTCGGCGAGGTCCGTGGGGACGAGGCCGGCCTTGGCGAGGGCCGTGATGAAGAAGATGACGAAGCCCAGGAGCATGGGGAGGAGGAAGACGAGCGCCGACTGCCAGTGGCCCCACATGGCGGCCTGGCTGTCCACGATCTTCACCGTGTCGAGGCTACCGACCATGAGCACGGTGCTGGCGAGTGTGATGACCATCGGGATCTCGTAGGAGACGTCGAGGGCCGCGGCGCGGACACCGCCGTAGAGGGAGTACTTGTTGTTGGAACCCCAGCCGGCGAGGATCTCGGCAAGGGGTGCGATGGCGCCCATGGCGAGGATGACGAGGAGCCCCGTGGAGCCGCGGAAGAAGGCGAGCTCCGGACCCCAGGGGATGGCGGCCCAGGCGAGGACCGTGAAGACGATTGCGACGTAGAGCGCCGACGTCCAGGCGAAGCGGTCGGCCTTGGCGGGGCGGACGTCCTCCTTCGAGATGAGCTTGGCACCGTCGGCGAGGAACTGGAAGATTCCCTGCGGCCCCACGCGGTTCGGTCCGGGGCGCTGCCCCATGCGGGCGAAGATGCGGCGGAAGGCGAACGTGAAGAGGCCGCCCACGGAGAGCACCACCGTGAAGAGGACGAGGGCGCCCACGACGGAGGCGATCGTGATGACGAGCCACTGCGGCGGCGAGGCCCAGCCCACGGCCTGGAGGACGTTGAGGACGACGTTGTAGAGGAGTCCGTTGGACATCTACGCGACCCCCGACCGAACCACAAGTTCCACGAATTGCACAAAACGGACCGGCTGGCGACCCGCCAGCCCGCCGGGGTTCGTGGAATTCGTGCTCGTGGTTTCGATGGATTTGCTCATCGGTCCACGTCCCCCAGCACGATGTCGATGGAGCCCAGGGTCGCGATGAGGTCGGCGATCTTCTGGTTGCGCGCCATGATGGGCAGCACCTGCAGGTTGGCAAACGACGGCGCCCGCACGTGCACGCGGGACGGGTTCTGCTTGCCGTCGCCGATCACGTGGACGCCGTACTCGCCCTTCGGGTGCTCGATGCGCGCGTACGCCTCGCCCTTGGCCTTCACGCGCAGGATCTTGCCGCCCGCGTAGTCGGGGTTGAGGTGGAGGCCGTCGAGGTTGCCCTCCAGGCGCTCGATCACCTGCTCCAGGATGCGCACGGATTGGACCATCTCGGCCCACCGCATCTGCAGGCGGCCGTAGCAGTCGGACTGCGTCGTGGTCGGCACCTCGAAGTTGAGGGACTTGTAGATGGAGTAGGGGGCGACCTTGCGCAGGTCGTGCGCGACACCTGTAGCGCGCAGCATGGGGCCCGTGATGCCCCAGTCGAGGGCCTGCTCGCGCGACAGCGGCCCCGTGCCCGTGAGGCGGGAGAGGATGATGTCGTTCTTCTTGAGGAGCGTCTCGTACGTCGCGACCTTCGCGGGCATCCCGGCGAGGAACGCCTTCACGCGCGGCAGGTACGTTGGGTCGTTGGGGAGGTCGTACTTCACACCGCCGAAGCGGAAGTAGTTGAACGTGAGGCGGGCGCCGCAGAGCTCCTCGAGGAAGCCCAGGATGTCCTCGCGCTCCCGCAGGGCGTAGAACAGCGGGGTGATGGCGCCGAGGTCCAGCATGAACGTCCCCATCCAGAAGAGATGGTTGCAGAGGCGGCTCAGCTCGCTTGCGAAGACCCGGATGTGCTCCGCGCGCTCCGAGACGACCTGCTGGTCGGGGCCGCCGAGGAGCTTCTCCACGGCAAGGACGTAGCCGTGGTTGTTCGCCATGGCCGAGATGTAGTCCATGCGGTCCGTGAGCGGGATGAACTTGATCCAGTGCATGCCCTCCGCGATTTTCTCGCTGCCGCGGTGCAGGTAGCCGATGATGGGCTCGACGTCGACCACGATCTCGCCGTCGAGCAGGAGCTTGAGGCGCAGGACGCCGTGCGTGGACGGGTGCTGCGGGCCCATGTTGAGGGTCATGAGCTGCGACGCCGGCTGCGAGCCGTCGGGCAGGGTGGGGTTGCGGAAGTCGATGCGCCGGTGCGGGAACGGCTCCGCGGCGGCGATGCGGGCGCCGAGGGCGGACTGCGTCACCAGGCACCGTCCCCAACCAACTTGCGGTTGCCGGCGCCCAGGGGCCGGCGCGTGGCTGCGCCCATCACCAGGCACCGTCCCCAACAAACTTGCGGTTGCCGGCGCCCAGGGGCCGGCGCGTGGCTGCGCCCATCACCAGGCACCCTCCTCGGGTTGCTTCAAGACGATGTCCTCGCCGTCGCGCATCGCGACGAACTGCTCGGGCTCCTTGTAGTCCTTCCTCATGGGCCAGCCGCTCCAGCCGTCCGGAAGGAACATGCGCCGCAGGTCCGGGTGGCCGAGGAAGCGGATGCCGTACATGTCGTACATCTCGCGCTCCTGCCAGTCGGCGCCCTTGAAGGCGGGCACCAGGCTGGGGCATTCCGGCTCCAGGGCCGCGCCATCGGTGCCCTTCTTGGGCAGGGTGACGCGCAGGCGGACCTCCGCGAATTCCTCGGGCCGTCCCGCCAGCTTCGTGAACGCGTACAGGACACCGAAGTGGTCGCCGCGGTCGTAGGCGGAGAGCAGGCTGAGCATGGTGTAGCCCATAGCCTTGGCCTCGGAGGCGACGGCGAGAAGCCCCTCAGGGGTGACGTGAAGGACGCCGACGCCGTCGTCGAGGGTCTCGTACGTGACGACGTCCGAGGCGTGGGCGTCCCGCAGCATCGCGTAATCCCCTTGGGGTTCCGGTGCGGGCGTGACGGGAGCGGCAGCGGGCTTGGGCGCGCCCGGCGCGGAGCCAGGCTTGGCGGTGGCGGCCGTGGGTGCCGCCGTGGGCTTGGAGCCGGCAGGAGGAGGGACGCCAGCGTCGGTCTGCGTGGCGGGTTTGGCCAGCGGTTTGCCCACGTTGCCGGGCTCGATTGGCGTGGGGGAGGTGCTACCAGGCTTCGACGGGGGGGCGCGTGGACCCGTAGGGTCGGCGGTGGCCTGGTCCTTGGCGGGTTTGACCTGGGATGGGC
>JBHEMF010000100.1:6017-6249 GCA_046352665.1 Thermoplasmatota archaeon | reverse complement strand
GCACGGTGTCCTGCTCTTCCGCCACATCGGCGAGATGGAGACGGGCCAACTCCGCGACATCATCGACTACGCCCTCGAGGAACGCTAGCGTGCCCCGCGCCATCGTCCTCTTGCTCCTCGTCCTTGGGCTCGTGGCCGTTGCTCCCGCCGCCGCGGCCAAAGGCATCCTCGAGGACCAGGCCACGTACCCGGCGGGCGTCACCTCCGTCACCCGCACCTGGGTGGCGCCCGG
>JBHEMF010000100.1:0-6007 GCA_046352665.1 Thermoplasmatota archaeon | reverse complement strand
CGTCTGCTGGAGCCAGGTCGCGGGCACCAAACTCGACGACGGCTCCTTCAACGTGGACTCCAGCAAGGGCGCCCACCCCAAATGGGCCGACGGCTGGGTCATCGGCTACAAGCTCACACTGAAGGCCGGCGCCGGCGAGCCCACGCACGCCCCAGCGACGGGCAGTGAGTACTACAAGGTCGTCGTCGCCCCGCCCACGATCGAGCCCCAGCAGTACGGCGGCGGGGACGGTGCCGCCACGAAGGCGTCGCCTGGATTCTGCATGCCGTGCTTCTTGGGCATCGCGCTGGCCGTGCTCATCCGCCGACGCGCGCTTTGACCGGGGTGCAAGCCCTCATGTCCCGGACGCGGATCGCGCCCCATGGCCGGCGGCTACGACAACGAGGACAGGCAAGCCGAGCTCGAGGAGCTTCGGCGCGAGAAGGAGCGCGAAGCCCGGGAGCGCCTGGATGCCGAACGGGCCGCCTCGCTCCGAAACCCGTATGAAACCCCAGACGAATCCAAACCCATGGCTCCAGACCCCAAGCTGAACGTGAAGCGCGCCGACGACGACAAGGCCACACAGGACAAGCTTGCGATGCTGAAGGAGCTCGCGAAGATGACGAAGCCCACGGGGCCGTCGTCGCGGGACGAGGAAGAGAAGAGCTGACGGGTCGGTCAAGGGCCGCCCGACGGGTCAAACGGACGAGTCAACGGACCACGTCGCGCTCTCCCACGAAGGCAGCGTCACCTGATACCAACCTGGCGCCGATATGCCGCGCCGTGGCCAGCATGACGCCATCGCCAAGGCTGGCATGGGAAGCCTTGAGCCGCAACGAGGCGCGCAGCCGCGCGCCCTCGACTGCGATCGGCGGGCTCACGTCCACCAGCCGGCCCGCCAAACGGATGCGGCGAAGGAGCGTGTCGAGGACTTCGGGGGCCACGCGCCCTTCCAGTTTGCACACGATTTCGCCCAAGGCCCATGCCGACGTGACCACCTTGCCCTTGGCGAGGTATCTTGCCTGAAGACGGGCGCCCGTCCGCGTCCCCATCGCGACCTCCCACCAGGCCCAGGTGTCGAAGAGCACCTCAGTCATCGTACAGCTCTTCCCGGTCGAATGGCTCGTAGGGGAGGACACCTTTGAGGAGACCGAAAACCGTGGGTTCGACGGGCTCCAAGGAGACCCCGACCTCGTCCCCTTCGTGCAGGCCGGCCTCGCGAGCCGCTTCGGCGGGGATGAGGACGGCGAGGCTGTTGCCGACCTTGCGCACCCGGCCTTGCAAGCGGAGGGAGTCCATGTTATACGGATGCGTATAACGGCTATTTCTTCCTTCGCATCAGGGGAGTGAAAGGATCCCGAGAAGCTTCATCAATAGGTTCGTGCGAACCGCAGCGTGTCCCGGGCCTGCGTGCCGCACACACCGCAGGGCGCCGGCGCAAACGTCTCGTCCACGGGCACGCCCAGCGTCTTGATGTCCAATCCCTTCTCGACGTCCGCGGCGCACTTGTCGGAGCAGATGGGCATGGTGAGGATGTAGCCGACACCGGACTTCTGGGCCTCGTCGTCGAGCGTCTTGGCCTCGGCGAGCGTCTTCGGGTGTTTCACGCGCGACTTCTGGAACTCGGCCTGCTTGGCGTGGAGCGCTGCCTGGATCTCGCCGAGGAGGGCCTGGACGCCGGATTCCAGTTCCGCCATCGGGATCGGCGTCTTGCCGCCCTTGCCGGGGACGTCGCGGCGCGCGGCGAAGACCGACTTCTTCTCGACGTCCTTGGGGCCGACCTCGAGGCGGAGCGGGACACCGCGGAGCTCCCAGTGGTAGTACTTCTCGCCGGAGGTGCGGGCGCGCAGGTCGAGCTCGACGCGCAGGCCGGCAGCCCGCAGACGGGCCGCGACCTCGGCGCAGGCGGCCGTCACGGCCTCGCTTCCATCCTTGAACAGGACGGGGACCACGACGACCTGGATGGGGGCGATCTCGGGGGGAAGGATGATGCCGTTGTCGTCGCCATGGCAGCCCACGACGGCGCCGACGAGCCGCTCGGACATGCCGTACGTCGTCTGGTGGCAGTGCGTGTGGCCACCGCCTTCGGCCTCGTACTTCATGTCGTAGGCCTTGGCGAAGTTCGTGCCATAGTAGTGCACCGTGGCGCACTGCAGCGTGCGGCCGGACGGCATCACGACGTCGGCGCCCGTCGAGTCCACGGCGCCGGGGAACTTGTCCCAGTCGGGGCGGCGGCTGTAGAGGGCCGGCAATGCGAGCTTGGAATACACGTTGCGCACGATCTGCAGGTCGAGATCGACGTGCGCGCGCGCCGTGGCCTCGTCCGCGAAGACCGAATGGTCCTCGAAGAAGTGGATCTCGCGGACGCGCATGAAGGCCCGCGTCTGCTTCGTCTCGTAGCGGAACACGTTGCAGATCTGGAACAGCGTCATGGGCAGGTCGGAGTGGCTGCGGATCCAGAGCGGGAAGACCTCGTACATGGCACACTCGGACGTCGGCCGCACGATCCAGCGCTCGCCCTCGGGGAGCTGGTTGTCGCCGGCGTGGGTGACCCAGAACACCTCGGAGCCGAAGCCCTTGATCTGGTCGGCCTCCTTCATGAAGAGCTTCTCCGGGATCATGAGCGGGAAGGCGACCTCGGCGTGGCCGGTGCGCGCCATCTCGTCGCGCGTGAACTGGTCGATGCGCGCCATGATGGCCCAGCCCGACGGCCGCCAGATGTTCATGCCCTTGATGGGGTAACGCTTGTCCGTGAGCTCCGCGACCTCGACGACCTCGTTGTACCACTCCATGAAATCCGTGGACTTGGGGACGGCGGTGGCGGGCATGCTGGCGCGCCGAGGCCCGGTTTCGATATAAGCGGGCGGGGGCCGGGAAGGCCGTATCAGCAGACGACCACGGCGATGGCGAACCTCAGCATCGTGCCGGCGTCCAAGACGACGACAGGATCCGTGCGGCCGTCGTCCTTCTCTCCCGGATGCTCTGCCTGCCACGCGACGTGCAGGTGGCCGAAGATGCGGGTGAGGTTGGCGTGCGGGAGCTCTTCGTGGACCGGCCCGGCGTGGCCAAGATCGACGTAGTGCTGGATCTCCGCCGTCTTGTTGGCGGCGGGCGCCGTCGCCCAATCCACGACGGGCCTGCCGTCGGGGGAAGTCACGGCCTGAACGTCGATGGATTCCCGCGGCGGGCACCCGCTGCAGACGGGCGGGCCGCAGAAGCCGTTGTTGCCTGAGGTGGTGGGCGAAGGTGCCGCGCTGGTCGGCGCCGAAGTAGGGCCCGATGTCACCGGGATCGGATCCGTGGTCGGACCAGTCGAACCAGCGCACCCTGAGACCGCGACGGCGGCGACGGCGGCGACGACGGCCAGGGCGAACAGGATGCGCATACGCCCTGGACGACGGCTCCGTTCATCAACGCGACCGCGCCGGCAGCCTCGCTCAAGCGGTTCCACCCGAACCTTGAAATGCGGCTCGTTGCCGTGCTGCGGCATGGGCCAGGCCTTCGTTCCATTCGTAGTCGCCGCGTTCGCCTTGGCGGGCTGTGCTGGCGTTCCAGCGGGCGTTCCGGCAGGGACCAGCGCGGAGACGGTTGGACCGGGCGGCGGCCAAGGCGGCGACGGTTCAGGGATCTACGGTGTCCAAGGCGGTGCTGGCGGCATGGGCGCCGGTATGCACGGCTGCAACGCCGTGGCCACGGGCGGGCGCCTTACCCTTTGCGAGACCTCGTTTGCCATCACCCGAGCCCGGTTCCAGGTCGTGGAGGTGAACCGGACGGTCCCGATGCTGTGGGACGACCTGCGCCTCCTTGCGACCGCGCCAGGTTTCAGGCTGCGGTCCGGCAACGCGACGGCTCCCCTCGTGGGCGAGACCAAACTCACCGCCGTGCTCTCTGGGCCGATCCGGGTCGGGCAGGTCTTCGACGTCTGCGGCAGCGGAGTCGCCGACCTGCGGTTGCGCGACGTCCGACCTATCGGCGCGCAGGCCAGCATGCGGGTCCCCACCTTGCCGTGCGACCAACCCGCCGCTGTCGAGGTCGTGCGCAATTACGACATGACTGTCTTTGGCGCCGAGGCCGGAGTCCACACCGCTGACCTGGGCGCGAACTGCATCCGGATCCCGGCGCAGGAGGGATGGTGGACCGCCACCGTCGATGTCGATTGGACGCCGTCGCTCCCTGCTCCGCAGAACCTCACGCTCTGGACCATCGGCGCCAACAAGACGGAGCAGGCGACGGGGACGTCGCCCCTCCACGCCACGATCGGCCCGTTCGCCGAGGCTGTCGATCTCGTCCTGCGGCCGGAGGGCCCCGGCGCCGCCAAGCAGGACGCGCGCCTCGTGGCACACTTCGGGTTGGCGGCACCGTTTGCGGCCGAGCCCGCGGCCTGCCCCAAGACGTGAACCGGCCGCATCGTGAACGGTCCGTTTCCACGGCCACAACCCTTATCGCGTTCCAGGGATGGTCGCTTCCGATGAACCCGCTGCGGAGCCTGGTGCCCTCCCTGCTCCTGTTGGCCCTGCTTGCGCCCGGCGTGCACGGCCAGGCCGCGGACGCATATCCCGCAATCGGCCTTGCCAACCCGGAGCAGTCGTCGAACGTGACCCTCTACTTCCACGTGAACGGCTTCCAGGAGTTCCCCATCAACACGCAGCCGCCCGCCGACTGGTACCACCAGAACGCAGGCGTCGGCCTCACGACGTCAAGTACCAGCTGCGGCCACACCAACGGCGCCGTGGACAAGGAGTACCACACCTCGTACGGTTTCTCCAGCCCCGGCTACGTGGAGTACAACTACACCCCCGACGGGACGCCGCGCATCCACCCGGAGCGCGGCCTCTCCTACGACATCAAGTTCGACGGCGACGGCTTCAACCTCTACTGGTACCTCTCGACGCAGACGGGCGTCCCGCCGCAGCCGCAGGGCGACCCCAACGCGGCACCCGTCGTCGTCCCGAACGTGGTCGTGAAGGCGACGTTGCGCACAGGCGAGAAGATCACGGTGGACGACTCCGGATACAACGAAGGGCAGCTCGTGGCGCAGGGGCAGACGGCGCCCGCCACCCTCGCCATGCAGGGCACCACGGGCGCGCGCTGGCTGCAGGTGGACGGGCTCAACGTGTACGAGTTCCGCGTGCCCATGGAAGTGAAGTCCGGCACCATCCCGAAGGACGGCGGCTACAGCCTGCGCGTGGACACGTTCATGGACAACCCCGATTGCAACGACCCCTCGTCGTCCGGCTACCTCATGCCCAACCTCGTGAAGATCCACACGAGCAAGGACTACCGGCCGCGCATGGACGTGAAGGTCTTCGTGCCCATCCGCATCGAGTACCTGCATCCGCAGTTCATCTTCGACGACCTCGTCGTGCACACCTCCATGAACTCGCCGTGGGGCAACTACGACGTGGACGAGTTCCCCGGCGGCATCGAGCTTGCCATCGAAGGCCCAGGCACGGCCTCGCCTGGAGCGTGCAGCGTGAAGGACGCGGGCAAGGGCTGCTACCGGGCCGCCGTCGTGCAGCGCTACCACGAGCACGACCACCACACCCAGGCGGTGGACGTCTCCTTCGTCTGGCCGTTCGCCAAGGACCACGCCGCCGACGGCGACTACAAGGTGCACCTCAAGGTGTACAACGACCAGCACACCGCCTTCGCCCTCGCCACGGGGCAGTTCACCCTCGGCCCCGTGCTGAAGGTGACCAAGTGCGGGGGGCTCGAGTCAGTTTCCAACGCCGACTCCAACCACAACTGCGTCGAGGAGCTACAGGCCAAGAGCGGCGAGAAGATCACGGCGCCGCCGCAGAAGAGCCCGGGGCTGCAGGTGCTCGCGGTCGTGGCGGTGCTCGGCGTGGCCGGCATGGCGGTTCGACGCAAGCAGGCCTAAGCGCCCGACCAGAACGCGCCGCAGCCCAACGAGAACAACCCTTATCCGCGCCCCAGCCGCCTCCCCCCGCATGCGCATGCCCGCCCCTCTCCTGGCTCTCGTCGTGGCCGGCGTTCTCGTGGCGGGCTGCACGAGCGGCCCCAAAAC
>JBHEMF010000099.1:0-6268 GCA_046352665.1 Thermoplasmatota archaeon | reverse complement strand
AGCTGGCGCACAAGGTCGTGGCCCAGCGCTACGGCTTCTGGGCGGAGTTCCGCGCCGACTTCCGCTACCTCCTCATGAGCCTCGGCCTGGCGCTGTTCTTCCCGTTCTTCGTGGCCGCCCCCGGCGCCGTCTGGATCCAGGGCCGGCCGGCGCCGCGGCAGCACGGCCTCATCAGCCTCGTCGGCCCCGGCACCAACGTCGTCGTCGCCGCCGCCGCCGCCCTGGTCCTGCAGCTTCGCCACGAACGCCTTCGGCAGCGGGTCGCCGTGCCCGACGACGGCCTTGCCGGGCAAGACCTTGTGCTCGCCGAGGAGCCGCAAGGCGCCGCGCAGGCTGAGCACGCCGGGCAGGTCGTTGTTGTCGAAGATGGGCCACGCGTCATGGCGCCCCGGCGCGACCGTGATCCGCCCCGCGCTCACTTCCCAGAGGTCGCCGGCGTCGGGCAAAGCCGTCGCACGCCGGATGGCGGCCAAAGGTGGCTTGCCTGCACGTTCGTGCGGGTAGAGGCCGAAGCAGAGCGCCTCCGTCCACGTCTCGACGCCGGGCCAGTGCGGCGCCTGCTGTGCCAGGAGCCGCGACTCGTGGTCGTGCGGGTCCCAGCGCGCCGAGCCGCCGAGTGTCGGCAGCTCGTCCACGACGAGGACGCTGCGGCCGTTGCGGGAGGCCTCGTGGGCCCGGCGCAAGCCATGCAGCCCGGCCCCCACGATGAGCTCGTCCACCTCCTTCGTGTGCCGTCGCGGCCCCGCTAGCACGACGCCCGCCGGCGGCGCCTTGCCGAGGCCGCTCAGGAACCGGACGCCTTTGTTGAACACCTTGTTCAGGAAGCGGAAACGCGTGTACGCGTCGTGCGGGTCGAAGCCGCTGCGGTACACTTTGTCCACGACGCCAAGGAGGTCGTGCTGCGCCGAACCCACGACGTTCTGGCTGCCGACCCTGGCGCCGTCCAAGCAGGCGCGCATGCAGGCGGGCACGTTCGGGACGCCATCGACATCGACGAAGCAGGACGCGCAGGACCCCGAGACGCAGTAGAGGCCGCGCGGGCGGTGGTAGCGCAGGCTGCGGGAGATGACCTTCACGCCGACGCGGTGCAGGGCCGAGCCGATGGTGTCCCCTGGTCGGAAGGGGATGGGTCGGCCGTCGAAGGTGAACTCCGGCACCGCGGCGGCGAGGCGGGTCAAAGGGATGAAGGCACCGCCAGGCGGCCCGCCAAGGCACGTCTCACGCGCGAACGTTCTTAACGGTGAGGCATCTCAAACGGATTGGCCGCAATGGTGACGCGCTTCTGGGTGATCGTGGCGCTGGCGGCATTCGCCTTCCCCTTGCTGCCGGCGCCCGCCGCAGCGGCCGCCCCCGAGCGCTTCGTCGTCGGGTTCGCTGACTTGCCGCCTGGGCTGCACAAGGGCGGCACCTTCCATGGCCACCGCGTCCTGGCAGTCGATCCGGGCCTTGGCGTTGCCGTGGTCTTGGGCGCCGGCCTGTCGCATGCCTCCGACCCCGCCATCGAGTACGTCATGCCGGATGCCGAGGTCCACCTCTCGTCCGTCATCCCCAACGACCCGTACTACGGCAGCCAGTATGCGCTTCCACTCGTCGGCGCCCCATCGGCCTGGAGCGTCACGCAAGGGACGGCCGACGCCGCCGTCTGTATCGTGGACAGCGGAGTCCGATACACGCACCAGGACATCGCCGGCCCGCGCTGGAAGGGAGGCTACGATTTCGTGAACGGTGACGCGGATCCGTGGGACGACAACGGCCATGGCACGCACGTCGCCGCAATCGCGGCCGGAACGACCGGCAACTCCCTCGGCACCGCCGGTGTCGCCCAAGTCGGCCTGTACGCCGTGAAGGTGCTCGACGCCACCGGCTCGGGCACTCTCTCCGGCGTGAGCTTCGGCATCCAATGGTGCGCCGCCAACACTCCGCCGCGCACCGTGGTGAGCCTGAGCCTGGGGGCCCCGCCGGGGACGTCTGCGCCGTTCCTGGACCAAGCCATCGCGGATGCCCAGGCGGCGGGCCTGCTCGTGGTGGCGGCAGCGGGAAACGACGGCGGCAACCCGCTTTGCGCGTCGCATGATTGCGTGGGCTACCCCGCCAACCGTCCAGGGGTCGTGGCCGTGACCTGCATCACCGCGACCAAGGCCGTCTGCCCCTATTCCTCCACCGGTCCGGAGGCTGGCATCGCCGCCCCCGGTGACCGCGTCCTCAGCGCTTGGGACACGGGCGACGGCGACTACCGACTGGCGTCCGGCACGAGCATGAGCACGCCCATGGTGAGCGGCGCCGCAGCGCTACTGTGGTCCGCCGAGCCCGCCCTCGGCAACGACGAAGTGGCCGACCGGCTGGCGCAGTCCGCGGCCGACCTCGGCGCACCAGGCCACGACCCCATCTTTGGGGCTGGCGCCCTCGACGTCGCGTGCCTGCTCCTCTGCGCCCAGCCTGCCGACCTTTCCTTGGCTGCGACGTTCACCCCGACAAGGGTCCTGTTCGGCAGCGAGGCCAAGCTCCAAGTCGATGCCGCGAACGCCGGCCCCGGTGTGGCCTACGGCACCACATCGACGACCATCCTGCCGCGGGGCGTGCGGCTCAACGCTTCCAGCCTCCCTGCCGCATGCACCGCGACCACGACGAAGGTGACCTGCGGCCTCGGCGACGTCGATCCGGGCACGACGGCGAGCGTCAGCCTCGGCTTCTTCGGCACCGCGGCGGGGAACCCCTCACTCGCCACTTTCCTCAAGACCGATGCGATCGATCCGTTCCCTGGCGACACGTGGGGCTCTCCCGTCTTCACCGTCCTGCGGCCGGGCGCCGACGTCGGCATCGAGATGCAGGCCCCCTCCTCGCTCCTCGTCGGCGGATCGTTCGACTACGGCATGAAGGCCTTCAACGGCGGCTCCGTCAC
Organism: Thermoplasmatota archaeon; assembly: GCA_046352665.1. Classification (GTDB taxonomy): domain Archaea; phylum Thermoplasmatota; class E2; order JACPAO01; family JAHFTW01; genus JAHFTW01. The sequence continues at coordinate 3,369 of JBHEMF010000099.1, read as the reverse complement.
GGCGACGGGCGTCACGGCAACCTTGCGCCTTCCTCGGCAGGCCGAGCCCGACGTCGGCGCACTTCCGGCCGGTTGCACCTGGACCGCCACTACGCGGCTGTTGACCTGCGCGTTGGGGACCCTGGACCCTGGCGACGTCTGGATCGACACGTTCCCGATGACTGCCGTCGCGGTCGGCGGCGCCTCGGCCCGCGCCACGGTCGCAGCCACGACGGTGGATCCGCGCCGCAGCGACAACCAGGCGTCGGCGGTGACCCGCCTCGCAGCACCGCGGGCCGACCTCTCCGTCACGGCGGTCCCCGACCAGGCGACCATCGCCGTCGGCGGCCACGTCTCGGTGGCACTCACGGCGCACAATGCCGGGCCGCTCGACGCCCCATACGTGACCGTGGCACTGCGCCTGCCCGCCGGACTCGCACCCAACGCGACGTCGCTGCCGCCGGAATGTTCGCTCGCCGTGCGCACGGTGACCTGTGCCGCCGGGACGCTGGCGGCAGGAGCCTCCGCATCGTTCGCCATCGAAGCGACGGGCCTGCGCCTGGGGCTGCAGTCCACGGCCGCCAGCGTGGCCGGCGTCGTGACGGACGCCGTGCGCGGCAACGAGCGTGCCACGGTCCTCGTCCGCATCGCCTGAGCCGTCAGCGTTGGCACGTCGGGCAGAAGAGGGGGCTGCGGCCGGACTGCGTCATGCGCCGCACGGCAGAACCGCAGCGGGGGCAGGGCTCGCCTTCGCGCTGGAAGACGGCAAGCTCCGCGGTGAACTGGCCCTCCTGGCCGATGGCATCCACGTAGTCGTTGAACGAGGTTCCGCCCCGCCCGATGGAGTCGCGCAGGACCGCGCGGATCGCGTCGAAGAGCGGCCCGGCCTTGGGCGTGTCGCAGGCGCGCCGCCGCGGCGACAGGCGGGCCCGCCACAGCGCCTCGCACGCGTAGATGTTGCCGACGCCTGCGACCTTCGTCTGGTCGAGCAGGAACGCCTTGAGCGGCGCCTTGGATGCGGCGAGGCGCGCCGCGAGGTGCGCGCGCGTGAAGGCTCGGCCAAGCGCGTCGGGCCCGTAGTGCGCAAGGTCCCGCACCTCCTCGCCGGGGCCGTAGAGCCGGACCGTGCCGAAGCGCCGCGGGTCGGAGAAGCGCAGCTCCGCCTCATCGTCCAGGTGGAGGACGAGGTGGGTGTGCGGCCGCTCCTCCTCGCCCGGTTCCGCGAACAGTAGCTTGCCCGTCATGCCGAGATGGACGACGAGAGTCGCGCCGTCGGAGAGGTGGACGAGCAGGAACTTGCCGTGCCGGCCGATGGACTGGACGGTGCGGCCTTCGGCTTCCGCAAGGGGCCGGGGGCTGGGGCTGCGCAGCCGTTTGGCGGGGCGCCAGTCCACGCCGTCCACGCGGCGGCCACGGAGCTGCCGCTCGAGGCCGCGCCGGATCGTCTCGACTTCCGGGAGTTCGGGCATCAGGGCGCCATGCGCGAGGCCGTGACGACGGCGCCGACCACCTGCGGGCAGGACGTGGCGTAGAACGATCGCGTGGGCCAGTTCGGGTCGGGGGCCGGCAGCGTCGTGTTGCCTTCGACGTAGTCGCCGTGCGTCCAACTGCCCCAGACGCCCTGGCGGCAGAACGAGTCGGCCACGAACCATTGCTCCTCGTCGAGGTCCGGGACTGGCATGGGAAGTTCGCCGAGCGCCAGGTCCGCGATGCGTTCGGTCTCGTTCTCCAGTGCGCCCTCGCCGTCGAGGCGGCCCATGAAGGAGCCGTGCCCCTCCGCCATGTAGGTCGCCTCCTTCGTCGAGGCCGGGACGGTCTTCGCGCCACCGGCGTTCATGTTGGGGTTCGTGTAGTTGGCCGCCGCGAAGAAGGCGTGCCGCAACTGGTCGGCGCTCACGGTCCAGCCGGCGCACGAGCCCTCGCCGATGCAGCCACCGGCCTGCCGGGCGACCGTGCCGCCCTGCTGCATGCGGCTCGCACCGCCCATCTCGCGCCGTACGAGGTACAGTGCCCGCGCATACTCGCCGGCCGTGACCGGGGTGGCGTTGCTGGTGCCGCCGAAGGTGGAGTCCGCCGTGACCGTGCCGCCGCCGGCACTCGGATACGCGTCCCCGACGCCCGCCACGTCCACCGGCTTGCCGGCGCCCGAGTAGGCGGAGCCGTCCTCCGGGCTCACGGCGCCCACGGTCACGATCCAGTCGGGGCCTTCCTGGCTGCTGAAGAGCGTCGGGTTCGGTGCCGTGAAGTCGTTGGCAAGCCCGTTGCCCGCAGAGAAGAAGATGGCCTGGCCGCGCTCGGTGGCGTTGCGCTGCGACGCCGTGTCGGAGCCGGAATAGACGCGGTCGCGCGGCAGGCCCGTGCAGACCGGGACCGCGCACAGCGCGCTGCCGATGCTGGAGGTGCCCCACGAATTGGTCTGCACGTCGATCCAGGACTGCGCCTCGACCCAGCGGTTCGCCACCTCGCTCGGGCCGTTCACGAAGACGAACAGGCACTCGGGGCAGGAGCCGTGCAGGTTGCCGACGGAGACGCTCGTCGTGCCAACGCCGTGCGAGTCCGTCGCGAAGCCACCGTTGCCTGCGAAATCGACGAAGCCGACCACCTTCGTGCCGGGGAGCCAGCGCATGTGCACGCCGTCCGCTCCCGATTTCTTCACGCCGTTCCATGCCTTCTGGTCGGCGTCATGCAGCTTCTGCGGCACGGCCTTGGGCCCGTCGGGCAGCGTGATGCGCAGCGCATCGTAGCTCGCGAACGCGGTCGCCGCTGGATAGCCAGGCAGCCACGTCGCGGGATCCTGGTCGAGCGGCAGGTCGTTTGCCGGATCGCCGTCCCTGGCCTGCGGCATCTCGCTTGCCAGGAAGTCGTAGTGGTACGGGTCGAAACCCGAATCGACGACGGCGACCACGACCGCATCCCCGGCGCCTTGCGACGGCACCGGTCCGAAGGGGCAAGGGTCGCAGCCTTGCGGCGATGCTGCGCAACCTGCCGCCATGATGGCGAGGCAGGCGGACAGGAAGGACCTGAGGTGCATCGTCGCGGAGGCGGAGGCGCCGATTGAAAGGTTTGCGGTGGCGCCTAGCCCGGCACTCCGACCCAGACCACACCGGCCGGGCGCGGCACGTCCGCCGGCGGGACCGGCGGCTGCCATGCCACGCGGCAGACGGCACCGCCGGTGGGGGCGTCACAGCCTGGCGGACGCGCCTGGGCCACGAGGCAGACCGGCGGCACGCCGGTCTCGCCAGGCGGGCATTCCGGCACTTCGCACGCCGAGCCCGGGTCGAGCACGATGCCCGCATCGGCGAGCCGTGCCGCGACGCCGCGGTACATCGGCACGATCACGCCGACCTCGAGGCCGTGCGTCTCCGCCTGCGCGGCCGGGAGGCCCGACAC
>JBHEMF010000098.1:0-6294 GCA_046352665.1 Thermoplasmatota archaeon | reverse complement strand
TGGCGGTGGCGGCGGCGGCACGACGACGAACCCGACGACCGACACGACGACCACCACGACGACCACCGAAACGACCACCACGACGACCACCACCGAGGTGACGACCACGACGACAACGGAGCCGACATCGGGCGGGACGACGTCCGGCGGCGTCACCACCACGACGGGCGGCACGACGGGCGAGGAGACGGGCGGCACGTCCGGCGTCCCAGGCCTTGGCCTGCCTCTCCTGCTTGCGGGTTTGGGGCTGGCGCTGGTCCTCGTGAGAAGGAAGCTCGCGTAGCCGTTCGGCCAAAACCAGCCACACCCAGGGGCTAATGCCCGTCCCGCCAAGCGTTGGTGGCCATGCTTCCCAAACGCACAAAGACGGTGGCGAAGACGAAAACCGACCGGCGGCGCCGCAAGGCGTTCCCGTTCCTGACGGGGCTCCTCGTGGGGGACCTCGTCTATCTGGAGGAGCGGCTTGGGGAGCGGGAGCCGTAAGCGCTGCCACCTGTTACGACGTGGCAAACCCGTACAGTCCGTCGTACTCGCGGTGCGTTCCCAGGAACAGGACCGTCACGACCTCCTTGGCGCCGCCGTCGGCGTTGCGGATGGTCCACGAGGCTCGCCAGGCGCCGGGCAGGTCCGCGTGGCGGTGGTTCGGGGATGTCTGCGAACGCCTTCTGCCGGATGTCCTTCTTGTCGGGGACGACGGAGTGGATCGAGGCGGGATGCCAAAAAGCCGGCGCCCAGCGGCCGTCCTCTGTCGGCTTGCCCTAACCGATATATACCCCCCCCACTTCGGCGCAGCCTGCGACCCTGGGAGAACCGGAAAATGACCACCGTGTATGACGTCCCTGCCACTGCCTTGATCCAGGAGGCCGCCAAGCGGCTGCACGAGGTCAAGGCCGTCGAGGTCCCCGAGTGGGCGCCGTTCGTGAAGACCGGCGTCCACGCGGAGAAGCCTCCCGTGCAGGCCGACTGGTGGCACACCCGTGTGGCCGCAGTACTCCGCAAGGTGTACGTCGATGGCCCCATCGGCACGGAGCAGCTCCGGGCCCACTTCGGTGGGCACCGCGACCGCGGCTCCAAGCCGAACCGGGCCGTGAAGGGGTCGGGCTCCATCGCCCGGACCGCGTTGCAGCAGCTCGAGTCGGCCGGCCTGGTCCAGACGGTCCAGGCCAAGGGCCGCATCGTGACAGCCCAGGGCCGCAGCCTCCTGGACGACGCCGCGCACGCCGCGCGGGCCGTGGTCCAGAAGGAGATCCCGGCACTGGCGAAATACTAGTGGAAAGACGCATGGATGACCTGGAGGAGGCGCGCCGACGCCGGCTCGCCGAGATCCAGGCCGCCCAGCGCAGGGCGCCGCAGACCGGCCAGGATCCGGATGCGGCCGCCCAGGCAGACGCCGCCCGCGCGCAGGACGCCGCGGTCGAGCGCCTCCTGCAGCAGATCCTGGAACCCGAGGCGCGCGAGCGCCTGCAGAGGGTGCGCATGAGCCGCCCCGACCTGGCAGCCGAGGTCATCCAGCAACTGGTGACCCTGGCGCAGGCCGGCCGTCTCGCCCGGCGCCTCTCCGACGCGGACCTGAAGGCGGCGCTCGGCCAGCTCACCTCCCAGGACCGCGACATCAAGATCACGAGGAAGTAGCGCAAAAGGAAAGGCAAGAACATGTCCAGCAGGAAACCACTCGGGAAGAAGCTCCGCCTGATGGCGGCGGAGAAGAGCAACCGCCGCGTTCCGGCCTGGATCATGATCCGCACGGCGCGCCGCTTCACGAACCATCCGAAGCGCCGCACCTGGCGCAAGAGCCACCTGAAGATGTGACGCCATGGCCGACAAGACCTCCACCGAACTCGAGCGCGTCTACACGATCCCGCTGCGCAAGACCAAGGACTTGGTCCGGTCGCGCCGCGCCCAGCTTGCCGTCCGCGACGTGAAGCGCTTCCTCACCCGCCACATGAAGTCGGAGCACATCTGGCTCGACAACGAGGTGAACGAGCTCCTCTGGCAGAACGGCAAGTACCGCATCCCCAGCCGCATCCGCATCCGCGCCACCCGCTTCAACGACGGTGTGGTGGAAGTCACGCTGCCGGACACGGAGCACGCTGGCTCCGTCCGCTCCGAGATCAAGGAGCGCCAGGAGAAGGCCGCCGAGAAGACGATCCTGAAGGCCCCGACGCCCGAAGGCGAGGAAGGACACGAGCACGCCGAGGGCGACGACAAGCCCGTGACGGACATCGCCGGCATCGGCCCTGCCACCGCCGAGAAGCTCGCCAAGGCCGAGGTCGAGAGCATCGCCGACCTCGCCGCCGCAGACCCCGAGGCCCTCGCCAAGGCGACGGGTTACGGGCTCGAGAAGGTGAACCCCTGGATCGAGGAGGCCAAGAAGCTCGCCCCTCCCGCCCTCAAGGCCGAGGAGAAGGCGGAGGCACCCGCGGAGGCACCCGAGCACAAGGCGAAGCCGGCCGAGGGCGCGGAGCCGAAGGGCGAGGCGAAGGAAGCCAAACCCAAGAAGGACGAGTAAGCCCTCGTCCCAGGTGATCCGTGTTCCGCCGCATCGACCCCTTTGGCAACCCGAACGTCGGGGTCTATGTGCGCGCGACCGATTCGCACCTCTTCGTGCCGCCCGGCCTCACGCCGCAGAACCTCAACGACCTGGAGCAGGCGCTTGGATTGAAGCCCACGGTCGTCACCGTGGGCGGCGCGGAGCTCATCGGTTCCCTCGTGGCCGCCAACAAGAACGGCTGTGTCCTGGCGGACTTCGCAAGCGACCGTGAATTGAAGCTTTTCGAGGCCGCCGGGCTCGCAGCCATCCGGCTCGAGACGAGTCGCCTCAACGCCGCCGGCAACAACATCCTCGCCAACGACCGCGGCGCCCTCGTCCACCCCGACCTGCCGGCCCGCGCCGTGGAGGCCATCGAGAGGACCCTCGGCGTCCCCGTGGAGCGCGGCCTCGTCGCAGGCCTTCCTACGGTGGGCAGTGCCGCGTTCGCCACCGCATTGGGTGTCCTCTGCCACCCCCTCGCCTCCGACGCCGAACTTGCGTTTATCAAGAAGACCTTGCATGCGAACGCAAGGATCGGCACCGTCAACCACGGCCACGGCCTGGTGGGCGCCGGCATCGCGGCCAACACGAACGGTGTCGCCTGCGGGTCGCGCACCACCGGCATCGAGCTCGGCCGCATCGACGAGGCCCTCGGCTTCCTAGAGAAGGAGACACCACCATGAAACCGTACCAAGTTGAAGGCGACTTCTCGATGGGTCGCGTCCGCCAGCATTTCGTCCTGCAGGTCGTGGCCAAGGACGAGGCCGCCGCCCGCGAGCGCGTCCTTGCCACCCTCGGCTCCCGCCACGGTGTGGTGCGCCGACAGGTCGCGATCAAGTCGGCCAAGACCATCACGGCCGACGAGGTCACGGACCCCGCGGCCCGCGTCGAGATGCGCGGAAAGTAGCATGGCGACGAAGGGCCCCGCCCCGCCGCCGGCCCCTGCCGCAGATCCCGCGGCCGCCGCGCCCGAGCAGCTCATGGCGCAGATGGACATCCTGCAGCGCGAGATGGCCCGCATGGACCGCCGCATGGCCGCAATCGAGCAGGCCCTCATGGAGGCGCAGCAGGCGGCGGCCACCGTCCAAGCCCTCTCGGAGGCCAAAGGCGACGTGGAGGCCCTCGTCCCTATCGGCGGCGGCGTGCACGTGAAGGCCCGCCTCGACGCCGGCGCCCAAGTGCTCCTCCCCGTGGGTGCCGGCTACGCCACCGAGGCTGGTGCAGCCCAGGTCGCCGAGGCACTGCGGCAACGCGTCGAATCCTTGAGCCAGCAGTTCCGGCAGGCAAGCGAAGAGGCCGAAAGGGTTGCGCAGGCCGCGGCGGCGCTGAACGAGGAAATGGGGACGCAGTAGGCCGGTGAAAGTACGCGAGCGCAGCGAGCGGGTTTTCACCGGCGCCCAACGCTTTCGCCGCGCAGCGGCGAATGCTTTGGTCCCCGTGAGGCTGCACGCGATGTTTTGAAGGTGCCTCTCGTCCCGAGGCATGCGCGCCTGTGGTCTAGTGGTATGACAGTAGCTTCCCAAGCTACTTGTACGGGTTCGATTCCCGTCAGGCGCATTTTTCGGGCAGCCATCGGCTCGGTATGCTCGTCGGCTCCATGCGTTTGCTGGCGGCTTCCCTGTCGGCGGGATGGGCGAAATCCCCGAACCTTTCAATGGAATCGGCCATCCCCCCGGCAGCAAGGTCGTCACACATGTAGTGGAGCCGACGAGCATACCGACGGGGCAGCTTCGCCCTAGTTTGCCTGTCGGAAAGCATTCGGCCTCGCTGCGCTCGGCCGAAAGCATTCCCGGTCGGTGAAACCGCGGGGCTTCGCGTCGGAAAGCATTCGGCCTCGCTGCGCTCGGCCGAAAGCTTCCCGGTCGGTGAAGCCATCGCGCTCGCTGCGCTCGCGCGAAGTCTTCACCGACACGGGCCCGGTGGGATTTGAACCCACGTCGCAGGCTCCGCAAGCCTAAAGGATATCCAAACTACCCCACGGGCCCATTTTGCGCCTGTTTTCCTGGGTCCGCTGCGGATCGGACCCCTTGCGCAGGGGCCGCGACTTGAGAGTTGTACTTAAGTGTTGACCCGCAGCCTCTTTGTCTCCCTGCTTGCCGCGATGTTTCGTTGACAGGTTCGGCGCAAGACGAAAGCCATTAGGGGGGAGAGGGGCATTCCTACGTCATGGACGCTGGGATGCGCAGGCTGGACGCGTACTGCGACGTGTGCCAGGACGTGCGCAGTTGTGCCATGCGGGCAAGCGACCCGGGCTCCTGCACGTGCGTCGTCTGCGGCCACGTGATGCTCCTCATGAAGCCTCTCGGCAGCCACTACCACCTCCCCGAGCAGCAGGTCATCGAGACCCATTGAATCCGCGCCGCACAAGAGGCAGAACCTCAGATTCAGCAGAGGAAAATTTAGCGCTGCCTAGGGCCGATCAAGCCCGATTCATAAGTTGCAACGCCCCGATTCTGGCATTCCACACTCGACCGGCGAGAATCTGTGCGTTTGCTCGACCCGGAAATCGGCCTGCCTTGCTCCAGCAGGCCCACCCCTTCCAGGCCTTCTGCTGAATCTGAGGTTTCGCTGCTTCGGCCAGGCCTAACGCATGAGGTCCACGGCCGCCACCGCTTCCAGCACGAGGTCCATGCGGCGCGCCGGCGTCGTGGCCGCGATGGCCTGCATGGGGATGCCATAGTCGATGAGCTTCGATTCGCGCGCATCGAGGAGCGAGTCGTCCTCCTTCGGGGCAAGCGAATGGAGGAAGTGCTGCAACGCGTCCGTCCGCTTCGGGCCGAGGGCGACCACGGCGGCACCCGGTGCAGCGTCGGCGAGCCCCATCTTGTCGAGGGCGGAGCGGATCTGCCTTTCGCCGGCGAGGTAGCGGACGAACTCCACCTCGATCGTCTTGGCCTGCATGCGTCCCTCGGCCTCGGCGCGGTGGGCGTGGAGTGCGGCGCTCCGGACGTGGTCGGTGCCAAGGACGCGGTCGGCGCGGACCGCTTGCAAGGGGCCGATGCGGTTGGACTTCTTCGCGACGTACAGGACGTCGTCCAGGCGCAGCGGGCCCGCGACACCGGCGACGGCGACCTTCTCTTCGGGGAAATCCAGCATGTGACTCCTAGGGCTTGGCACCGTAGTCCGACATGGTGGCTTGGCCCTTTCCCCGCTGCGGCGGCGTCGCCTCGGGGGCGGGCGCCTCGCCGTCCGCGTCGCCGCCCACCTGCTTCAGGATGTCCGAGGCCAGGATGGGGCCGAAGCCGGGGAGTTGCGCAAGCCTTGTCGCAGGGGCGCCGCGCAAGCTGTTGGGCGTGTGGAAGCCGGCGGCATAGAGGGTCCTCGCGCGGATTCGGCCGACACCCCGAAGGCGGATGAGGGGCAGGAGCTCCGCCTTGATGCCGTGCTCCAGGCGCATCTGCAGGTCGGTGACGGCCTGCGACCAGTCCGGCCGCAGCGTACGGGCAAGTTCCCGCATGGCATGGAGCAGCCACGCCGCGGAGTCGAGGCGGGACCGCACGTCGCCGGGGCCGACGACGTAACGCTCCTCGATCGTGTCCATGTGCACCTCGTCCATCCAGTCCTGCAGGAGGAAGGCCGTCTTGGCGTAGCTCATCGCGGCCTCGAGGTCGCGGCCGTCGGCGGCGACGAGCATCTCGTGGTTCGAGACGGGCACGCCGGCGTCGCGGAGCTTGACCGCGAACTCCTGGATCCGGGCGAGCATCAGACCTTGACGGAGCTGGTCGGCAGGTGCAGCTCCTTGGCGACCAGCTCGAGGTCCTTGC
>JBHEMF010000097.1:0-6302 GCA_046352665.1 Thermoplasmatota archaeon | reverse complement strand
GCCATGCACCACTCGCCGCCAGCCCATCCCTCGCGGATGGACTGGGGCCCCGAGGACGGCAACGTCCGATGGGCAAGGCGGCCCGCGAGGGCCGTCGCGGCATTGGGCACGACGGGCAACCGCCGTGCGTTCCCTGGCCGCAAGGCTGGGTCGGGCGCAAGCCCGGCCTCGGGCATTGAACCGGGGGGATGCATGGGTCCCTGGGATGGACTGCAAGGTCCAGCCCCGGCCTGGTCCTTGCGATCCGGCCGCATCCGCCCCGACCACCACACCCCGCCGGGCGCGTGGCGCCGCAAGGCGCCATGGGCATCCTGGACCTGGCGACAGCGTCCTGGACGGCATCGTTTGCAAGAGCGAGCCGCCGGGCCGGGGTGCGACCCCAAGGTCCTGGAACGAAACCCGCAAGGGCCAAAGATCCAGGCTGTGCCGCGGCTTCGGCCCTGGCGTCCCGCAAGGGAACCCGAAGGGCGCACGGAAGCACTCCTGAGTGCCGCCATGTGGGCGTCTTGCCAGGCAACTGGCAGGCGTGGTCCTGCGGCCTCGGCCGCAGGCTGGGAGGGGAGATGGAGAAGGGAGCGCCAGATCCGGAGGATGCGCCGCAAGGCGCATTGCAGCCAGGAGCGATCCTGGCTGCGCCGCAAGGCACCCGGGTCACCCGCTTGCGCAGGCCATTTTTGGCTCCTCGTGCGACAGCTCCTTGGTCCTCCGAGCACACATGCAATGAAACGGTACGCCGTTCCTGCGTCTGGAAAAACGACAGGGCCACACTCGACGGCGACGTGTGCGACTGGCCCTGAATTTTGCTTTGGATACGAGGCTGCTGCGCGTGGACGTCTTCCCCGCCGGGGCGAGCGCGAAGCCCGAGCCGCAGCGAAGGGCGAGAGCGAGGCGTGGCAAGCCGAGCACGCGCCACCGCAGTTGGTGCTGCGCGATGGCGAGGGCCGCGGGGAAAGACGCTGCCGGGAAAACCGTGACCAAGCTTCGTCGACGGCGCCCGCCTCCCGCCTCGTTCCACTCGGCGGTTCGGCTGCCACACCCCGCCGGGCCGGGGCTCCGCCCGGCCACGGCGTGCCCGCCGTCCGTGCAACATGCCTTGCAATGGGTGGCGGGTTCGGTCGAGCAAGTCGCCGCCGTCGTCGGACTGCAGGAACCCCTTGCTAGCAGTTGTTACGAACACCTAGACTGGAGAATCTTGCGACGCGTGAAGGTGCCATCCCGATTCCGTGCCTTCCGTGGATTCCGTGACTGGGAGTTGCGCGCTGAGGGTTCGATCGACCCCGTGCACGCCGCCGTCGGACTGCAGGAACCCTTTGCTGGCCTACGTTTCGAACACGTTGTACCCAGCCCCCTGGGACGAAGACGCAACCGTGCAGGGGGAAAGGCAAAGCCGAGCGCGGGGGTGCCCTCGGTTGCTTCGCGCCCTTAGCCCACCGTCACGGTGCCCTGCATGCCGAGGTCGTGGTGGCCCGGCTGGTTGCACCACATCTCGAACGACCCAGCGGCGTCGGGCGTCACGATGAAGGCGCCGGAGGCGCCGCCGCCCACGGAGGCCGAGTGCCACTTCACGTCGGCGCTCGCCCCGCCCTGGTTGTAGTGGCCGATGTAGAGGTCGTGCACGGAGCTGCTCACGTTCGGGATGGAGACGAGGTACGTTGTGCCGGCCTTGAGGTCGAGGTGGCCGGGGGTCAGCTTGAACGAGTCAAGCGTCACGGTCGCGCGGACGGCGTCCACGGCGGCGAACGTGATCGCGTCGTCGTTCTCGCCGGTGCGGGCGTGCACGGTAAGGTTGCCGGGCTGGTCCACCGTGAAGGCGAAGAACGGGTCCGATGACTCGCCGGCGTGGATGGTCTTCTCGGCCCCCGCCACCGTGAAGGTGACGTCCTGCGCGGGCTTGGGGAGCGTTAGTACGACACGGGTGCCGGGGGCGCTCGAGACCACGGTGAAGGGGCCGGCGGGCTTGCCGTCGGCGCCGACCACGTGGCCGTCCACGAGCTTCAGCGGGACCGACTGCACGATGGCCGCACCGCCCGCGGCATGGCGCTCGTTCAGCCACAGGTCGTAGTCGCCTTGCGGCACGGACTTGATGCGGGCCCGCATGATGGCGTGGCCGGGGTTCAGGCACATCTTGTTGCACTGCACGAAGTAGTCGCCGGCGGGCAGCGTCGCGACCTGGAGGTTGTACTTGTTGGCGCCGAGCGGGTTCGCGTCGTTGAAGATCACGAAGGCGCGGTTGGCGTCGAGGAGCTGGAACGCGTGGATGACGTCCGTGGAGGCGATGTTGAACAGGATGGGCTTGTCCTGCGGGACGTAGAAGACGGACTCGTTCTTCACGGCGCCCGTCACGGGGTCGGGGTCGGAGGTGAGGCGGACGCCGTTCGAGTATTCCGCGGCCCAGCTCCATTGGCTGCCCGTGATGCGGACCTCGTTCTCGGCGGGGACACTGGACGGCGGGATGCCGTTGTCGAGCTTCACGAGTCCCGCGTAGGCGATGAAGCCGATGGACATCACCATGATGAGCGGGATGGTGAACCATGCAAGCTCCGCCCAGATGTTGTGGCGCTCGCGCTCGTGCGTCGCGCGGCCGTGCCCCGTCGTCTCGCGGAAGCGCCAGATCACGACCACGAGCCAGACGAAGACGATGACGAAGACGAGGACGCCGAGGACCATGATGATGTCGTAGATGTGGCCGACCGTCTGGCCGCGCTCCGTGAGGGCCTCGGGGAGTCCCCACTCGGCGTGCGCGGTGGGGGCCGCGGCGAGGGCGAGGACGGCAAGGGCGAAAGCGGCGTGGGCGGCGCGCACGCGGGCGGCGACACGGGGGGTCCCCAAAAACCCACCGAAGGGGCCGCTTTCGGCCCGGCGGTGCCGCGCCTTGCCCCGCGGCCGGCCGACGCGCGCCGCTCCTCTTGGCTGCCGTCCGCTCCCCTTATGAATCCGGCCCATCTCGCGGCCCCCGTCCATGGCGGCGCAGTACGTGATCGGGGATGCCGGGCACCAGCGCAAGGGCCTGAAACGCTGGCTCACCACGACCGACCACAAGGAGATCGGTCTCATGTACATCTGGACCGGCTTCATCTTCTTCATCCTGGGCGGCATCGCCGCACTCTTCCTGCGCATGGAGCTGTTCCAGCCGGGCCTGCAGGTCATCTCGGGCAAGACCTTCAACGAGCTCTTCTCGCTGCATGGCACCACGATGGTGTTCCTGTGGATCATGCCGGCGGTGGCAGGCCTTGGCAACTACTTCGTCCCCATCATGATCAAGGCCAAGGACATGGCGTTCCCGCGCGTGAACGCCCTCTCGTTCTGGCTCATCCCGCCCGCGGGTCTGCTCCTCTTCCTGCCGCTCTTCATCAAGGGCCTCACGACGGTGAACGTGACATGGGTCGGCTACCCGCCGCTCTCCACGTGGACGCTGCCCGGCTCCGAGACGGCGAACGCCGGCCTCGACATGTGGCTCCTCGCCCTCGTCCTCCTCGGCATGGCCTCGACGATGGGCGCCGTGAACTTCCTCGTCACGATCTTCAAGATGCGCGGCCCCGGCGTCACCCTGCACAACATGCCCCTGTTCTGCTGGGCGCAGGTCGCGACGTCGATCCTCCTCGTCTTCTCCCTGCCCGTCGTCACCGTCGCCTTCGGCATGCTCATCCTCGACCGCAGCTTCCGCACGCACTTCTTCACGTCGAGCACCGCGGCGGAGCCCATCCTCTACCAGCACCTCTTCTGGTTCTTCGGCCACCCCGAGGTGTACGTCCTCATCATCCCCTTGATGGGCATCCTGAACGAGGTCATCCCCAAGTTCAGCCGCCGCCCGGTCTTCGGCTACACCTCCATGGCCTACGCCATGCTCGGCATCGCCATCGTCGGGTTCCTCGTCTGGGCGCACCACATGTTCACGACGGGCATCAACCCCACCGTGCGCGCGGTCTTCATGTTCAACACGATGCTGGTCGGCGTCCCCACCGGCGTCAAGGTGTTCAACTGGCTTGCCACGATGTGGGGCGGGCAGATCAGCCTGAAAGCACCGATGAAGCACTGCCTGGGCTTCATCTGGCTCTTCGTGATCGGCGGCATCACCGGGGTCATGCTGGGCGCCATCCCGCTCGACTACGCCCTGCACGACTCCTACTTCGTCGTGGCGCACTTCCACTACACGATGGTGGGCGGCGCCGTCTTCGGCATCTTCGCGGGCGTCTATTACTGGTACCCGATCCTCACGAACGGCCGCATGTACAACGAGCGCCTCGCCAACTGGCACTTCTGGCTCATGTTCGTGGGCTTCAACCTGACGTTCTTCCCGCAGTTCATCATGGGCCTGAACGCCATGCCGCGCCGCGTCGTGGACTACACGTTGACAGAGAACCCGGCGCTGCAGGACCTGCTCACGAAGCTCAACATGGCAAGCACCGTGGGCGCCTTCATGATCGCGCTCTCCATCGCGGTCTTCCTCGTGAACGTGGCGTACTCGCACGCCAAGAACTGGCGCGTCGCCGCCGACCCGTGGCCCGGCCAGAAGACGATCGAGTGGCGCCTCTGGGAGGAGGGCCGCGTCCAGCTCGGCACCGGGCTCATCACCGATCATGAGCCCGAGACGCGGGCCGTGGTCGAGGCGCGCAACGCCGCCCGCAAGGAGGCTTTCTCGTGAGCGGCCCGCAGTCAGTCACCGATGCGCACGGCCACGATGCGCATGACGACGTCTCCAACCCCGACGCCGGCATGCACCTGCCGCACGGCTCCTGGTGGCCGTTCTGGCTCGCCTGCGCCATCGCCGTCCTGGGCTTGGGCATCATCGCCCTCGGCCAGTCGCTGCACCTGAGCCAGGTGGGCGTGCCTCACGTCCCCTCCACGCTGGCCCTCGTCCTCCTTGGTCTGGGACTGGTCGCGGTCGTCGGGTCCCTCGTCGGCTGGTTCGTGCAGGACTACCACTGGTGGCACGAGAAGCTCGGCACCGGCACGCACATCCCCAAGGCGGGGACGCTCCTGTTCATCTCGAGCGAGGTGTTCCTTTTCGGCGCGCTGTTCACGAACTACTTCACGTTCCAGCACCTGTCGCAGGCGACGGGCCGCGGCTGGCCCGACGTCGGCGGCGAGTTCACGCTGCCCATCGCGAAGACCGCGATCTTCAGCCTGTTCCTCTTCGCCTCGTCGGCCACGGTGCACATGGCGGAGCACAACCTGAAGCGCGGCAACCACAAGGCGTTCAACAACTGGTGGCTCCTCACAATCCTGCTCGGCGCCGTGTTCCTGGGCGGCCAGGTCATGGAGTACACGAACCTCATCCGCGAAGGCCACACGCTGGGCTCGTCGCAGTTCATGACGGCGTTCTTCATCCTCACGGGCACGCACGGCCTGCACGTCTTCGCCGGCCTCTGCATGCTCATGGTCATCCAGGTGCGCGGCCGCAAAGGGCAGTTCACGGCCACCCGCCACGCCGGCCCGCAGATCGCGAGCATGTACTGGCACTTCGTGGACATCGTCTGGGTCTTCGTCTTCGGCATCGTGTACTTGCTGAACATGCATTGAGGCGCCATGTCCGAACGGAAGAACGTGGCCCGGCTCATACGGGTCCTGGCCGTCTTCGTCCTCGTGCCGACCGTCACCATCGGCGGTGTGATGCTTTGGGACCCGGCGACGCGCAGCGACCATTGGCTGCACGCCTCCGGCTTCGCGGTCCTCGCCATAGTGGCGGTCGGGGCATTGGCGCAGGCGCCCCGCATCGCGGCGAGGTTCGTGGCAGAGAACGCCTGACACGTGAGGGTCATCCCGAAAGCATTCGCGCTCGCCGCGGCTCGCGCGAAAGCATTCGGGAACGAGTCCGCTTGGGTGCTCCGGGAAGGGGTTCGCCCCTTCACCCCCGCGGGTGCTCGCTCGCTGCGCTCGCTCGACCCGCTTGGCACAAGTGAAAGTACCTCGCGCGCTTTTGCGCGCTCGGAACTTTCACTTGTTGAAGTACACCTTGTTGATCTCGGTGTACTTCTTCTCGCCCTCGGGCACCTCGTCGTCCGGGAAGATGGCATTCACCGGGCAGGCGGGCTCGCAGGCGCCGCAGTCGATGCACTCGTCGGGGTTGATGTAGAACTGCGGCTTGTCGTCGTCGGAGTGGATGCAGTCGACGGGGCAGACGTCGACGCAGGAGCGGTCTTTGATGTCGATGCAGGGCTCGGCGATGATGTACGTCACGGGCGCGAGTCTATCGGCCTGTCAGCTCCTCGACGACCTCCGAACAGCGCTCGGCGAGGGCGGCCTTGACGAGCACCTGATCGAATCCGGCCGCGTGCGCACGGCGCAATCCGCCGGTGTCGGAA
>JBHEMF010000096.1:0-6319 GCA_046352665.1 Thermoplasmatota archaeon | reverse complement strand
GCGCCTCCTTGCCTGCTCCGCCTGCGGCCACGCGGCAAGCGGCGCCGGCATCAGCAACCTGCACGGCCACATCCTGAACCGGTACCTCTCGGAGCAGCCCAGCCGTCCCGTCGAGGTCGCGGCGCGACTTCCCGACGGAGCGCTCCTGCCGCTCTCCGACGGCCATGTGAACGCCTACCGGTCCGGCAAGAACACCGAGGCCGACCTCCTCGACGTCGCGGTGAAGTCGTGGCGCGACCAGGCGGGTGCCGGCGCCAGGACGGGTTCCTTTCCGCCCTCGACCTCGCGGACTGGGAACGCGACGCGGTGCGCATCCTCACGGCCGGCGGCCACGTGAGCGAAGCGAGCGCCACGTCGGACATCCTGGCGCCGCATCGCGACCGGCTGCCCCAGGCCGTCGATGCCCTCCTCGGCGCCGGCGAGGGCCCTGCCTTCGTTGGCCAGCATTCCGGCGTCGAGGTGCGGACACTCCTCCGGCTGGCCCGCCAGGAGGCCGAGCGACGGGGCAAGACGCGCGACCTGCCGACACTTTCCAGTGTGGGCGAGCTGGGCGCCTGGATCGACGGCTTCGCCCGCGCCGCCCGCACGCTGCCGCGCGCCGCACTTTTGCAGCGTGTCCGCAAGGAGGTGCCGTCGGCGCGCCACCCGGCGCACCTGTTCGCTTTCCTCTCGGCCCTCGGCATGGAGTCGGAGGGCGCCCGCACCCTCAGCCACGACCAGAAGGAGGCGGGGGTGCACTGGGCGCCGCTGGCCCGCCGCGTCCTGGAGGCTAGCGGCGAGGCGTACCGCGACGCCGTCGTCGGCTACTTGCGCGAGACCGGCGCCGGCGAGAGCGCCTAGGGCAAGTTGCCGCGAACGCAAGACCGCAAAAGCCACAAACCTGGAAGCATGAGAGGCGCCGATGCGCGCCCCGCTCCTGGCCGTCCTCGTCGTCCTGCCAGTCCTGCTCGCGGCCTGCACGGGCCCCACCCCGCTCGCAGGCAAGCCGACGGCGCATCCCGCCAGGATCGGGGGTCTCCTGAACCAGCAGGTGACCGTCGATCCCGCGGACCGCCAGGCCAACGAGCTCTCCGTCGCAGTCGATCCAACGAACGCGATGAACCTCATCGTGACCGGCAAGGACTACACGCAGCCGTACGCCGGCGACTGCGTGTGGGACGGCGTCTATGTGAGCCACGACGGCGGCGCCACGTGGAGGAACGGCAACCTGCCGGGCTCGCCCTGGAAGCGCCTGGACGACGCCAAGAACGGCCGCCCCGACCCGTCCCCGCCGCAGGAGCTGTCGCGCTTCTACTGCGCGACCGACCCCGTCGTCGCGTTCGGCCCTGACGGCACGGCGTACTGGGCCGTGATGCCGTACCAGTGCGACCCAGGCTCCGGCTCGAAGACCGGCAACGAAATCGTCCCCGGCACGGGCCAGGGTCTCCCTGCCGGCGGCTTCAACGACTGGTTCTGGTCGTGCAGCGCCATGTTCGTGCTCTCGAGCCACGACCACGGCGACAGTTGGGACACCATCACACAGGTGGCCGTCGGCCCGCGGCTCATGAACGACAAGATGTGGCTCGCCGTCGGCCCCGCGACGAGGTCGGACCCGAACGGGCTCGTCCTTCTGTGCTGGGACCAGGACGCCTGGGTCTCCAGCGTCGCCCGCGACGACTACGACGCCATCCTGCAGGGTGGCGGCCCGGCCTGGCCCGACCCGCTCTACGTGCCGAACCAGCCTGTCCCCACCGCGACGGTCTGCTCCGTGTCGCACGACCAGGCGAAGACCTGGGAGCCCGGTGCCAGCGTCACCGAGGGCGGCGGCTTCCCCGTCGCGGTGCAAGGCGCCAACACGAACTGGGTCGCCTTCGGCTCCGACGGCACCGCGTACATGGCCGCCGTGAACAAGACGCACGTCCTGTTCCTCTCCAGCCACGACGGCCTCACGTGGAGCCAACCCGTCCCCGTCGGCGCCTACAAGGATGCCGAGAACCGCCTCATGAACGGCTTCCCGTCGCTGAACGGCTCCGCGTTCCGCGTCCTCGTCCTGCCCAGCCTCGCCGTGGACGACTCGAACGGCACCCTGCGTGGCTCGCTCTACGTCACCTGGATGGACGCCGCCTCAGGCCAAGGCCGCACGATGCTGGCAGCCAGCCACGACGGCGGCGTCACGTGGACCACCCCCACCTGGATCCACGAGATGTCGGCCGACGACGAGGGGCAGCGCGGCGACCAATTCCTGCCGGCGGTCTCCGTCGGCCCCGACGGCACGGTGGACCTCACGTGGATGGACCGGCGCGACGACCC
This sequence comes from Thermoplasmatota archaeon, assembly GCA_046352665.1. Lineage (GTDB taxonomy): Archaea > Thermoplasmatota > E2 > JACPAO01 > JAHFTW01 > JAHFTW01. Next base: position 4,030 of record JBHEMF010000096.1, on the reverse strand, counting down.
CAAGAACCACCTGTTCGACGCGTACTACGCCTTCAGCCTCGACGGCGGCAAGTCGTTCAGCGCATCGCTGCGGGTCTCGCAGGTGTCGAGCGACGAGCAGTACAGCCACCACCAGAACGGCGCGGTCTTCCTCGGCGACTACCGCCAGGTCGCGTCGTCCGCGGGTGCCGCCCATCCCGTGTGGGTGGACACACGCAACCACAAGGCGGACGTGTACACGGCCACCATCGAGCGGCCGGGCGCGAATGCGGCCGCCGCAGCGGCAGACTAGGCTGGCGCTCGGGGTTCACGCCACGCAGTGGCTCCCCAGGGGCCACGCAAGGAAGCCGAGCAGCGCCAGCGCCATCCCTGCTTTGAGGAACCGCTGCGCCCAGGCCGCCTTGGCGGGAGCGGACGCGGCGCCCAAGAGCACGACGCCGTCGGCGGCCGCGACGAGCCAAAGGGAGGGCTCGGCGCCACAGAGCGGTGCCACGCCCCGGTCGGCGACGAAGAACGGGAACGATGCCACGATGCCGACGATTGCGGCACCGGAGGCCACGAGTCCGGCGGTGCGGTTCCCCACCAGCATCGGAAGCGTGCGCCTTGCGCCGCGGTCGGCGTCGAGGTCCTCCACGTCCTTTGCGACCTCGCGCGCGAGGTTCACGGAGAACGCCATTGCGGCGGCGACGGCGGCGAGGCGCCAGGCGGGCCACGCTGCGCGCGATGCGACGGCGCCGAACAGGAACGTCGAAGCGGTGAGGGCCGCGACCGCCGCGTTGCCCAGGAAGCCGCCGCGCTTCAGCCGGATCTCGTACAAGCCAAGGAGTGCGACGGTGGCCGCCGCGAAGGCGAGCGTCCACACCCCCGCAAGCAACGCTGCTGCGAGGGCCATGGAAAGGAGCGCTGCGGCGAGCTGTGTGGCACCCCGGCGTGACACGTCTCCGGACGGGAGGGGGCGGCTGGGGTGCGCGACGCGATCGACCTCGACGTCACGCAGGTCGTTTGCGACGTTGCCGAAGCCCGTGACGAGGAACGCTGCCATCGGCGCCCCGACGCGGGCTGCGACGGGGACCAGGTCCCAGGGTGCGGTGAGCAGGATCCCGGCCACGACGCCTGCGGCGGCGAGAAGGCAATTGAGGGGCCGCAGCAGGCGCAGGAGCCGCCACGGCGCGTCCACGCCTATGCCGCCTTCGCGATCTTGTCCTCGGCGGCGGCAAGGAGCTCGTCCACGTCGTCCCAGTCGAGCTTGGCCTTCTCCTCCTCCATCTGCTTCACGGCCATGATGTACTTGCGCACGAGCGGCGCAAGCGTCGGGAAGTGCTTGAGGAGGAGTTTCACGAACGTCGGGAACTTCGCGTTCGCGACCTCCATCACGATGCGCCCGTCCAGGATGTCGGCGAGGCGCTCGAAGTCGCGGTCCGTGAGGTTCTCCATGAAGTACCGCATCTTCAGGAGCTTCTCGGTGACGGCGCCTTCGTCCTTCGTCCACCACTCGTCGGGGTAAGGCTTGAGCGCCGCCTTCGAGACGTCGCCTCTGCGCAGCGCCTCGCCGCCGACACGGGCCGCGATCATGGCGGCGCGCATCGCGATGATGATGCCGCCGCCGTGGATGGGGTTCACGAGCTGCGCCGCGTCGCCCACGAGCATCACGCCGTCGCCCACGGGTTCGGGCACGCGTGAGCTCACGGGGATGCCGGAGCCGTTGATCTCGGTGACACTCGCCTTGGCAAACAGGTCTGGCCGCGACTCGATCCAGCGGTCGAGGTGGTCCTGGGCGCGGTTGCCCCACTCGGACTCCTTGGCGAGGATGCCGATGCCGACGTTGGCGACGTCCTTGCCTTTGGGGAAGACCCACGCGTAGCCCTTGGGCGCCACCTCCTCGCCGAAGTAGAGGTGCAGCCACCGCCAATCGAGCCCGGTGACACCCACCATCTCGTACTGGAAACCCGAGTGGTAGTCACGGACGCGGTTCAGGGTGCGCAGGCCCGCCCACTTGCCAATGAACGAGTCGATGCCGTCGGCGCCGATGGTGAGCTTGGCGCGGATCTGGAACCTCTTGCCCATGAACTCCGCCTCGATGCCGGCCACGGCGCCCGCCTTGTCCTTCAGGAGGGAGACTGCCTGCGTCTTGGGCATGGTCTTGGCCCCCGCCAGGATGGCGTCGCGGGCGAGGTGCTTCTCGAAGACTTTCCGCTCCACGACCCAGCCGTAGGTGTCGCCGCCCTCGAGGACGACACGCTTGCCGCTGGGGCTGTAGATGGCAGCACCCTCGATGCGTCCGTACGCCCAGGCCGGGTCGGGGGCCACGCCGCAATGGGCGAGACCTTCGTCGGACACACCTTCGGCGCAGCGCTTGGGCCAGCCGAGCTCCTGTTTGCGGTCCACGCCAAGGACACGGAAGCCCTGCCGAGCGAAGTCCCGGCATGCGATGAGGCCGCCAGGGCCGAGGCCGACCACGAGGACATCCACGTGCATGTCCACGGCGCGCGGGATGGTGCCCGGCGGCAGGCTGCGCAGCGGCTTGTCCGTGACCGTGAGCTGCGGCGAGCCGTCGATCTCAGGCATCGAGCACCACCACGCGGGAGGGCCGCGCCGTCGGGGCAGCGCCGTAGCCGACGTCCTGCGTCAGGGCGCCGACGGGGCAGAACTGGATGCAGAGCCCGCACGAGATACAGGGGCCCTGCTCGACCACGAGGGTGAGTTCGCGCAGCGTGATGGTGTCCACGGGGCAGACGCCTACACAGCCCGCGCAGGCGATGCAGCGGCCGTGGTCCACCGCCACTTTCTCCATGCCGCGCCGCAGGCCCCGGCTTGTTAAAGGCTGAACGGGGCTCGCGGCCCGGCTCGGGGCAACCGGCCAGGCTTATCTACGACGCGGCCGCATCCCGGCCCGATGCGATCCGGCCTTCCTGTGACGCTTGCGGCCGTGGCAGCCCTCCTGGTCCCGGCCGCGGACGCCGACTGGGCGTCGTTCCACGGCGACGCCCTCAACACGGGTGCCGCCGCCTCCGAGCACCACCCGTACGTCGATTTCTGGTGGAGCGAGAAAGGCGGCAGCAACAAGCAGGTCCTCGCGAGCCCCGTCATCAAGGACGGCCGCCTCATCGTCGCCGACCGCGGCGGTCTCGTGCGGGCCCTCGACGTCCAGTCGGGCTTCGAATTCTGGCGCTACAAGATGCCGGCGAGCGTGGAGGGGACACCCGCCGTCTCGGCGGACCATGTGTACGTGGCCGACGTGAAGGGGAACCTCAAGTCGCTGAACCTCTTCGACGGCCGCGTCGAGTTCGAGGTGGCGGCCGGCCCCACGGCGGGCAACATCGCGGAGCACGAAGGCAAGGTCTTCCTCGGCACCGAGGCCGGCGAGATGAAGGCGTACCTGGCCGACCTCACGCTGCTCTGGACCTTCAAGGCCGGCGACTACTTCGAGGGCGAGAAGACCTCCTGCACCGGCTCGGGGACTTCCCTCAAGTGCGAGACCGTCTGCGTGGACGACGCGAACCTGGAGCAGCCGTTCGCGAACCAGCCCATCCGCGGCAAGCCGGCCGTGTACGCCGGCTACGTGTACTTCGGCTCCTTGAACAACGCCGTCTTCGCCGTCCAGGAGGGCGGCCGAGGCAACGGCAAGACGACGGCGAAGTGGTTCTACAAGACGGGCGACGTCGTGATCGGGGCGCCAGGCGTGGTGCACGTGAACAACGCGGACCACGTCGTCGTCGGAAGCTACGACGGCAAGGTGTACCTCTTCCCCGCCAACAACGGCGGCAGCGACGGCGTCAGCGAGTGCGGCGACTCCGGCGACTTCCGCATCTTCAAGGCGGACTACGAGCACAAGTTCGACGTCCCGAGCATCGTGACCGGCGGCAGCGAGCAGCAGGTGAGCCGCGTCTATTCCAGCCCCGCCAACGACGGCCAGCGGGTGTACGTGGGCGCCATGAACGGCTTCCTCTACGCCCTCAAGGCGGACACGATGGAGAAGGTGTGGGAGAAGAGGATCGGTTCCGAGATCACGCCCGTGAAGTCCAGTCCCGCGGTCACGAATGGTATTGTCATC
>JBHEMF010000095.1:0-6366 GCA_046352665.1 Thermoplasmatota archaeon | reverse complement strand
CGGTCGATGCGGTCGATCTCCAAAAGGATGGTCAGCGACAGCACGGCGCCGACGCCCGGCGTGGTCTGGAGCACGGCCAACTCGGTCGGGTAGTGCTCCCGCGCGGCATCTTCGATCTCGGCCTCGAGGCGGCGGATGGCGGTGTCCGGCGGCTCCAGCAGGGCCAGGTCGGTCTCGACGCGCACGCCGGTTTCTTCGGCCAGGGAGGTGAGCAGGGAGACCGAGTCCTCCGCCACGTCGCGCAGGTCGCTCTGCCGGAACCGGTGCGGCGGCAAGGAAGTGGCGACGGGATGGACAGTGGGCATGCGGGAAACGCCATCGCCCTTGCCCACTTGGCCCTTTTCACGGCGGCGCACCTTCGAGCTTCAACGTCGGAGTGCGAGCCCCCGAACCCTTATCTGGAAACCTGGGGTCGGCCGGCCATGGCATCCGAGGCGATGGTGTTCGACCCCGCGGGGTTCGTGGCGGAGCAGGTGGCCGCCGTCCGCAAGCAGGTGGGCTCCCGCACCGCCGTCATCGCCGTCTCGGGCGGTGTCGATTCCACCATCGCGGCCGCCATCGTGCACACGGCCATCGGCAAGCAGCTGCACGCCGTGTACGTCGATACCGGCTTCATGCGCAAAGGCGAGTCCGAGGCCGTGGAGGCGATGTACAAGCGCATGGGCCTCAACCTCACCGTGGTCCACGCCGGCCCCGAGTACTTCGAGGCGCTCGCGGGTGTGACCGAGCCGGAGCGGAAGCGCAAGGTGATCGGCGAGAAGTTCATCCGCATCTTCGAGCGCGAGGCCAAGAAGTCCAGCGCCGCGGTGCTAGTGCAGGGCACCATCGCGCCCGACTGGATCGAGTCCGGCGGCGGCAAGCGGGACACCATCAAGTCGCACCACAACGTGGGCGGCCTTCCCAAGGACATGAAGCTCGAACTGTGCGAGCCGCTCTACCACCTCTACAAGGACGAGGTGCGCGCCGTCGCCCGCCACCTCAAGGTCGAGGTCGCCGAACGGCAGCCGTTCCCGGGTCCCGGGCTCGCCGTCCGCGTCATCGGCCTTCTCACGCCCGAGCGGGTGGAGGTCGCGCGCGAGGCGTGCCATGTGGTCGAGACCGAGATCGACGCTGCCGTGAAGGCCGGCAAGATGGCGCACCCCTGGCAGTACTTCGCCGTCCTCACGAACACGCCGAGCGTCGGTGTCCAAGGCGACCTGCGTGCCTACGGCGAGACGGTGGCGGTGCGGGCCGTGCAGAGCTTCGACGCCATGACGGCCGTCGCGGTCCCCGTCCCCTACGACGTCCTCGCCCGCATCTCGCGCGGCATCACGAACCACCCGTTGCTGAAGTCCAAGGTGAACCGCGTCGTTTACGACGTCACGGACAAGCCGCCGGCGACGGTCGAGTGGGAGTAGGCGCCTCGGCTGACACAGGTTCCACGGAACTTGCTGTGAGGCAGTCACCTCGTGCCCTTCGACCTTGGTCCACCAAACATGCGACCCAAATGGTTTCTGTGAAATCTGTGTCCCGTGGGCAGTTCAAGGCGTCGTCGGCGCAGCATCCGGCGGCCTTGCCTCGCGTCGTCGGCGTGACCGGGTCCCCAGGATGGCGCCGGCCGTGACCGCGAGTGCCGCCAAGCCCAGCCAAAGCATGGCCTGCGGGGCGTAGCGCCCCTGGCCGTAGTTGGCGGCACCCACGAGGTAGAGTGTCACGGGTGCAGCAAGGCATGCGGCGAGCCACGGCGCGCGGCCGGCCCAGCGCACGACGAGGAACGTCGAGACGCCAAGGAGCCAGAGCACGAGGAACAGCATCCCTGAGATAGTGACGTCGTCCCTCGGGTGGAACTCCGGAGGCGCTGCCACGACCACCACGAGGATGCCGATCGCGAGCGCCACGAGACTGGCCCAGCGCTGCGTACGCGTCGCGGTGGCGGGCGGGGCGCCGCCGAGCCGGTTGCGCAAGCCGTGGAAGGCCGCGCGCAGGAACGGGTAGAGGAGCCACCACGCAAGGAGCGCCACGGTGCCCGCCGACACGAGTTCGCCCGCGTCCATGGCACCCACGATGTTCTTGGGCGAATCCGCGTACATGTACGGGTCGTAGTGCCCGCGTGACGGCATGAAGTCGGCGCCGGGCATCCCCCACTGGACTGCGGACCCCTGCATCCAGTTGAAGACGGCCAGGGCGGCCGGCATGTCGAGGAGCCAGAACGGCGCCAGCGCGAAGTTGACCCAGCCGAGGGCGTCGTCGTTGCTCCAGTGCAGGATCTGCGGGAGGGCCGCGGCGAGGAAGGGCACGGCGCCCAAGAAGGCGAAGGCCACGCGTCCCGGCTTGGCGCCAAAGAGCCAGCGTGCCGCGCGCCGCCAGTCGTCGCCGTACAACGGACGGGCCGCGGTGGCCAAGGAGGCCAAGGTGTACGCCGCCAAGGGCACGACGACCAGTGCCGGGGTCGGCTGCACGTAGGCCGTGGCGGTGTACCCTTCCCGTGCGTCTTGCCCGAGCGAGGAGAAAGTGGGCGGGTTCGCGGTGCCGTGGTACCAGAGTAGCGCAAGCGGCATCATGCGGTTGGTGCTGACGTGCGTCTCGCAGCCGACGAGCAGCGGCCCTTCGTGGCCGGGGTCTGGCGCCCAGACCATTCCCTCCATGCCGGGCTCGCCAAAGATGACCTGTGGCGACCCGGGCCCGGGGGCGAAGTCATAGACCGTCGGTACGTACTCGTGCTGCTGGCAGCCCGGCGGCGGCGTCTCGACCGTCGCGACGGAGGCGATGGGCAGGAGAAGGAATGCCGCCGTGACCACCGCGAGATGGAACCAGGTGGGACGCAAGGCGTTCCGGAGCACATGCCTGTAGGGCATCCCTGGCGGCATAAGCGTTTGCGGCAGGTTCGGCCAGTCCCCAACCGCTAGGTCGGAAACGGAACGTTCTTTCCCCGCGCGCCGGGTCACCTCGCCGTGCACGACGGCCGTCCCTGGTACATGGCGCTCTGGGCCATGGTGGACGGCACCATGCGGCGCTGGGCCGAGACGCTGCAGCGCCTGGTCCGGCTCCTGCGCTTCGTCCGCGCCCTCCTCGTCGTCGGGGTCATCCTCGTCCTCGCGTCCGCCGTCCTGGCCCTCCTTGCCGCCGCCGGCAGGCTCGACATGAAGTGGTTCCTGGTCTCCTATGCCTGGTCCACGGTGTTCCTGGTGGTGCCCCTCGCCATCCTCGTCATCCTCGTCGGGCTCCCCCTGAGGGCAAGATCCGTCACGCGCCTCATCGACATGGGCTACCCCGCCAACGCACGGGAGCTTGCCATCCGCGTGTTCGCCCGCAAGCTGCGCGACGAGTCCATCGAGACGGAGGAGCTCCTCGTGGAGACCGCCCTGAACGAGGGCCGCAAGGTCATGCGCAGGATGGAGGAGGCTCGCCGCCGCGCCGCCGAGGACGTGCCGCCCCCGCCGCCCGCTCCGCCTCCGCCACCCTGAGGAGCCGTGGCTCCGTTGCATCCGTGCAACCCCGGCTCCAGGATTCTGCGTCCTCCTGGTCTCTGCCCCCAGAGCCTTAAGTAAGGGACCGCAAAGCAGATGAGCCGCACGGTCCAAGTCAGGTGCGGAAGGGAGGCTCAGTCTTGACCACCCGGTGGGTGGACTCGACGGCTGTCACTTCCTCCAGGTGACGCGGCGCTTTGAATGAACGCCGCCCCTTCCCTTCAGTGCGTCGGGTGGTCGACGTCCACTTGATCCATGCCGATTGCCACAGGCTTTCTGCGCCCCCGGCTTGCGCGGCGCATGGCCTGGGGCGCTGCCTACCTTGAGCGGCTCGCGGCCCTCGGCGGCATCGGCCTTGCCGCAGGCTACCTCTCGACCCTGTTCGGCATCGGCGGCGGCCTCGTCGTGGTCCCCCTCCTCGTGTACGGCCTCGGCTACGGCTTCGAGACGGCCCGCGACCTCTCGCTTCTTGCCATGGGGGTGCAGACGCCGTTCGGGCTCTGGACCCACCACCGCCGAGGCGCCGTGGACTGGCGCATGGGCGGCTGGCTTGCCGCGGGCGGCATCGCGGGGGTCCTGGTCGGCGACCGGCTCCGTCCATTGGTCCCCGTCACGTCCCTGAAACTCTTGTTTGCCCTCATCATGGTCGGCGCTGCCTGGCGCCTCTGGGTCCGCCTCGTCCAGGGCGAGCCCCGTCGCATCGATTGGGCAGCCCTCCTCCTGCTGGGGCTGGGCGCCGGCGTCGTGTCGCGCCTCCTCGGCATCGGTGGCGGCCTCGTCACCGTCCCGGTGCTCGTCCTCATGGGGGTCTCCATCCACACGGCGGTCGCGACGAGCCTCCTGCCCGTGTTCACCAACGCCGCGGTCGCAAGCATCGGCATCCTCCGCGAAGGCGCCACCGATTGGCACCCCGCGCCGGCGATCGCGGTGGCGGCTCTCGTTGCGGCCCCGTTCGGGACGCTCACGGCGCATGCGGTGCCGGCAACGCCCTTGAAGCGGGCGTTCGCGGTCGTGCTCGTCCTTGCTGCCGCCTACGTCGCGGCGACGAGCGGGGCGTTCGGCGGCGCTACGCCGTAGCGGCGGGCTTGCCGCGGCCAAGCAGAAGGCCGACGAGCCCGAAGAGGACGAAGACGGCCCCCACGGCAACGACGCCGTGGTCGCCGGGCGGGGTCTTGGCGTGCCAGAGCAGGCCGCCGACGCTGCCCAGGTAGAACAGGGCCCCGAAGGCGAGGCTGGCGATGGACAGGACCGTGCTGACGCGGCTCATGGGCGCTTCGACGTGGCCCTGCCTTTTACAATTTGGCCTTGCGCGAGGGCCGACGGACAAGGTTGCGGAGTGGACGCCTTGCCTGGGGATGCCGCGGCAGGGTCCGCGCCGTACCGGGCCTCCGCACAGGGAGCTGGCAGCGCCGCCACGGACAGGCCCAAATACGCTCCGGCCGGAAGCTCGGTTGCGCCCCTCGCTACAGGGGTGACGGGAACCCCAACATGCGCACGACCACGGTCGCCGAAGGCGTCGAGGCGGCATTGCCCCTCAGCGCGTCCCACCACCCCGTCCTCACGGCAGAGGCCGTGGCCTTCGTGACGGGCCTGCACGAGGCCTTCGAGCCCCGGCGCCAGGAGCTCCTGCAACGCCGCCGCGAGCGCCAGGGCCTCCTCGACGCGGGCGGCCGCCTCGGCTTCCTGCCGGAGACGGCGGCCATCCGCGAAGGCCACTGGCGCGTGGCGCCGCCGCCCGCCGACCTCGCCGACCGCCGCGTCGAGATCACGGGGCCGCCGGAGCGGAAGCTCATGATCAACGCCCTGAACTCGGGCGCCAAGGTCTTCATGGCCGACTTCGAGGACTCGTTGAGCCCGACGTGGGCCAACGTCCTGGACGGCCAGGCCAACGTCATGGACGCCGTGCGTGGCACCTTGTCGCACGTGAACGCCGAGGGCCGGCTCTACGCCGTGCGCCCCGACCCCGCGACCCTGGTCGTGCGGCCGCGTGGCCTCCACCTCGACGAGGCCGGTCTCAAGGTCCATGGCGTGCCGGTCGCGGCGAGCCTCTTCGACTTCGGGCTCTTCGCCTTCCACAACGCGAAGACCCTGCTGTTCCACGGCTCGGGGCCCTATCTCTACCTCGCGAAGATGGAGAGCCACCTCGAGGCAAGGCTCTGGGCAGATGTCTTCCGCCACGCCGAGGCCTCCCTCGGCATCCCGGAGAACTCGATCCGGGCCACCGTGCTCATCGAGACGCTCCCCGCCGCCTTCGAGATGGAGGAGATCCTGCATGAACTCCGCGAACGCTCCCCCGCCCTCAACGCCGGCCGCTGGGACTACCTTTTCAGCGCCATCAAGACGCTGCGCGCCAAGCCTGGCGTCCTGCCCGACCGCGCCGACTGCGCCATGACCACACCGTTCCTGTGGGCGTACACGCAGCGCCTCGTGCAGGCCTGCCACAAGCGCGGCGCCTACGCGATCGGCGGCATGTCCGCGTACGTCCCCGACCGCCGCGACGCCGCGCGCAACGAGGCCGCACTCGCCAAGGTCAGGGACGACAAGACGCGGGAGGCGGGCCAAGGCTTCGACGGCGCGTGGGTGGCCCACCCCGGCCTCGTCCCGGTCGCCATGGCCGCCTTCAAGGAATCCCTCGGGGAACGGACGAACCAGCTCGCGGTCCACCGCGACGAGGCGACCGTCGGCGCCGCGGACCTCCTGTTCCACCACGTCCCAAGCGCCGCCGTGACGGAAGCCGGCTTGCGCGCCAACGTGCGTGTCTGCCTTGCTTACCTGTCCGCCTGGTTGGGAGGCCAGGGCGCGGTCGCCATCGATTCGCTCATGGAGGACACGGCGACGGCGGAGATCGCACGCACGCAGGTCTGGCAGTGGGTGCGCCAGGGCGTCGTCTTCGAGGATGCCCGCACCGTGACGCCGGAAC